>SLLM01000192.1 GCA_007134055.1 Ectothiorhodospiraceae bacterium
GCTGTACTGCTGGGGCTCGCGGCTTTCACACTGATGGTGGCGGTAATGCTGCTGATTGCCGGCCTGGCGGACCCGCTGCGGCGTCGCCTGCAGCACCTGGAGCCGGAAGCTGGAAACGCGGCTGCAGACAGTTCGGCCATGCAGCGCTTCTTCGCCCCGGTGGGCGACTATCTGATGCCCAGCGAGCGGGAGTCCCGGACCCGGGCGGCCCTGCGGCTACGCCACGCAGGCATCCGCTCACCGACAGCGCTCCGGGCGTTCTATGGTGCCAAGCTGGCTCTTGCGGTTCTGCTGCCGGCCATGCTCCTCACGGGACTGACGCTCTTTTTCCGGCTGGAACTCACGATCCTCGCGTTGTCCGCCGTCTCCGCCGTGCTCGCCGGCTACCTGCTGCCCACGTTCTGGCTGGAGCGGGCGATCCGCCGGCGCAACACGACACTGCGACGCGGACTCCCGGACGCGCTGGACCTGCTTGTAGTCTGCAGCGAGGCGGGGCTGGGTCTCGGCCAAGCCATCCAGCGAGTCGCCGAGGACCTGGAAGTCAGCCACCCGGAACTGTCCGATGAGCTGTTGCTTTTCAACATGCAGACCCGTGCGGGAATGGATAACCGCGAGGCGTTGCGGGATCTCGAGGAACGTACCGGTGTAGACGACATTCGCGGCCTGGTGACGACCCTGCTGCAGAGCATGCGTTTCGGCACCAGTATCGCTGCGACGCTGCGGATCTTCGCGGTGGAGATGCGGGACAAACGCATGCAGGAGGCGGAGGAACGGGCCGCGAAGGTTAGCACGAAGATGCTCTTCCCCCTGGTGTTCTGCATCTTTCCGAGTTTCTTCGTCGTTGCACTGGGGCCGCCGTTGCTCGGGGCTATGGCCGCACTCGGGGCCCGTTGAACGAACAACGTAATCGCTGAAGGGAGGGCGCGGCCATGACTCATCGAGTGCTAAAGATAAGACTGCTCCTGTCGCTGTTCGTGTCAGCCGCTCTCGCCGCCTGCGCCAGCAGCCCCCGCGATAACGAGCCCGATATCTACGGCATGCTCTACGACGGTGAATCCACCGCCGCGTATGCCACGGCTTTCCCGGTGGACAGCCCCGAGGAGGCCTATCGCAATGGAGACCTGAGTGCCCGGGCCGGAGATTTCGACCGGGCGCTGTTCGAGTACATCAGAGGCCTGCGGCTGGAGGAGGAACCCGTGGCCGACCCCCTGTTCCGGATCGGTTCGATTCACCACCAGCGGGGCAACCATCAGCTGGCCGAAATGGCCTACGCCTGGGCACTGGAGGTCGACCCCGATAACGGCGCCGCCGGAACCGGACTGGGCACCCTGTTGCTCGAAGCTCGACAGTACGAGGCGGCCGAGAAGCAGCTTCGGTCCGTAGTGCGTGCGGGCAACGCAACCTGGCGTACCCACAACGCCCTGGGCATCCTGATGGATCTCCGGGGCCGATTCGAGGCCGCCGGCCGCCACTACCGGCTTGCACTGGAGACAAGCCCGCAATCCTACGTGGTGCTCAACAACCTCGGCTACTCGCGTTACCTGGCCGGCGATCGGGAGGGTGCTCATGATGCCCTCGCGTCGGCGCTTCGCGTCAACTCGCACTACGAGCTCGCCTGGCGCAACCTGGGTCTGGTCCATGCCCGGGACGGAAACTATGACGAAGCCCTGGACGCAGTGGCCCGAAGCGGCACCCGTGCGGAGGCGTACAACGACATCGGGTACCTCTCCATGCTGAATGGCCAGTACGCCGATGCGGAGTACTTCTTCCGGGAGGCCATGCGGCTCTCCCCCACGTATTACGTGACCGCCAGCGAGAATGCTGCCCATCTCGAGCGGCGGATGCGGCGCAATGCCGCCTCGCAGCGGTAGACAGTCGTATCTGAACCCGGGGAGATACGGGGAGGAACAATCATGGTCGTGCGGCTACCCCGAAAGCAGCGTGGCGCCGAGCTGGTGGAATTCGCCATCACCTCGCTCCTGCTCTTTCTCCTGCTGTTCGGGATCATCGAGTTCAGCGTTGCACTGTTCGACAAGGCAACGGTTACCAACGCGGCGCGGGAAGGTGCGAGAACGGGCATCCTTTTCCGGCCCGACCCCCGGGTTCCGGAGGAGGAGGACGCGATCATCGAGCAGGTCATCAATGAATACGCGGCCGATTACCTGATCTCTCTGGGCGGTCCGGCCCAGATGCAGATCGATATTCAGCGCGAGCAGAACGGGGAGTCATTCGGCGTGGGGGATGAACTCATCGTCACCGTGACCTACCCCTACCAGTTTCTCGTCATACCGGGGTTCGTCGCCGGGCTCGGCGGCGGAATCAATATATCGTCCACCACCCGCATGCGGGCGGAGTAGCCATGTCCAGGAAAACGGCCTTCGGGAATGCACTGACTCGGACCGGCCCGGGGCGCCAGCGCGGCGCGTCTCTGGTGCTGGTGACCATATCCATGCTCGTGCTGCTCGGCTTCGGTGCCCTGACACTGGACACGGGCAATCTCTACGTCGCACGTAACGAGCTCCAGAACGCGGCCGATGCCGGCGCTCTGGCTGGTGCCAGGGTACTTTACGTAAACGACGGCTCTATCGTGAACGCGGAGGCCAACGGCGTGGCCTGGGATACGGCCCTCTCGAACACGAGCCAGGGCACGGCCGTGGAGGTGGCCAGCGTCGAGCGCGGTCACTGGAGTTTCACGACGCGGACCTTTACCCCCAACCCGTCGCTGGAGCCCGTGGATCTCTCCAATGTATCCACGGAACAGCTCGATCTGGACCCCAATTTCATCAACGCGGTCCAGGTAATCACGGAGCGCAACGCAACACCGGTACAGGCATTTTTTGGCTCGGTGCTGGGGTTCGCCGATTACACCGTTACCACGAGCGCCGTTGCCTATATCGGCTTTGCCGGATCGCTGCGCCCGGAGGATGTCGATCAGCCCATCGCGCTCTGCCGGGACGCCGTGACCGACGGGGAGAACTTTTCCTGCAACGTAGGGCGTTTCATCGACAGTAATTCCGAAACCGGGGGCTGGACCAATTTCCAGCACGATGACAGCGGCGCCACGAACGCTAACGAACTGCGACAGCTTGTCTGTGGCGACGGCAATCCGGACGAAATGTACTTTGGTGATGATATCGCCACCAACAGTGGACAAGTGCAATCCGCGTTTTCGGACTTGTATGACTGCTGGGTAGAAGAGACCAATCAGGAAACGCTCTGGCACCTCACGCTTCCTGTCATTGACTGCTCCGAAGGCATTCTCCCCAGTAACCCGCTCGTCGGCGCCGTGAATATCAGCATCGTCTGGATCGTGGATAATGATAACCGGATCGACGATGACGCGCCCTGGCAAATGGAGCTTCCCCCCGAGGAGTTCGACGGTGTATCACCGGGAAACTGGACCAACGATGATCCGGACGGCATCACCCGGTGGGACGATTTCGTCGAAACCTTCAACATTCGCCGGCCGGACGGGACCCTAGCCGATTACAACCCGCCACCGGACCGGGGTGGCTGGCGACAGAAAACGATCTATTTCTTGCCCGATTGCACACCCCACGAGCCCATTGGCCGAACC
>SLLM01000078.1 GCA_007134055.1 Ectothiorhodospiraceae bacterium
CTGCCGGATTTCCGCGCCCATTCCCTGCGGGTCTCCGCGCCGGCTTCGCAGCGTGCCCCCAATACCCGCCCCCTGGGCGAGTTGCTGCGCGAGGTGATGCGATTGAATCCACAGACCTTCCGGCTTTTCGGCCCGGATGAGACCAGCTCCAACAAGCTGGACGCCGTCTACGATGTCTCCGGCAAGCTGTGGCTGGCTGACACCCTGCCGGAGGATGCCGACGGCGGCGAGCTTTCGCCGGACGGGCGGGTCCTGGAGATGCTCTCGGAGCATACCCTGCAGGGATGGTACGAGGGATACGTGCTGAGTGGACGACACGGCTTCTTCGCAACCTACGAGGCCTTCGTGCATGTGATCGACTCCATGTTCAACCAGCATGCCAAGTGGCTGGCCATGTGCGAGGAGATCCCCTGGCGGGCGCCCGTGGCGTCGGTGAACCTGCTGATCACGTCCACCGTCTGGCGCCAGGATCACAACGGGTTCACGCATCAGGACCCCGGATTCCTCGACCTGGTGGTGAACAAGGACCCCGCGGTTACCCGGATCTATCTGCCTCCGGACGTGAACACGCTGCTGTCCACCGCCGATCACTGCCTGCGCAGCCGCAACGACATCAACGTGATCGTCTGTGACAAGCAGCCGCATCTGCAGTACCTGGACATGGATGCGGCCATCCGTCACTGCACCAAGGGCCTGGGTATATGGGACTGGGCCAGCAGCGATCAGGGGCGCGAACCGGACCTGGTCATGGTGGGCTGCGGGGATATCCCGACCCAGGAGGCGCTTGCCGCGACGGCATTGCTGCGGGAGCATTTCCCGGATCTGGCCATCCGCTTCATCAATGTGGTGGATCTGTTTCGCCTGCAGCCGCCGGATCTGCACCCCCATGGCCTTGCGCATCGGGAGTTCGACAGTCTGTTCACCCGGGACCGGCCGGTGCTGTTCAATTTCCATGGCTATCCCTGGCTCATCCATCGTCTTGCGTATCGGCGTGCCAACCATGCGAACCTGCACGTGCGTGGCTACCGGGAGCGGGGCAACATCAATACCCCCCTGGAACTTGCGATCGAGAACGGCATCGACCGGTTCAGCCTGGCCATGGATGCGATTGCGTACCTGCCCCGGCTCCAGGATTCCGGAGCGCACGTGCGGGAGATGCTGCGGGATCTGCAGATCGACTGCCGGCGGCATGCCCACGTGCACGGGGTGGACCCGCCGGAGTTCGCGGACTGGATGTGGAAGCCGCCTCGCGGCCACGGATCGCCCCGCTGAACGTTCCGGCGCCGGCGTCCCCGGCCGGATGCGCGTGGTGTCCCGTCCGCCGCGAAGTGATTGCCGCGGGACGGGACTGGAATCGCGTCCGGGAGCGGACGATACTTCAACAACGCCGACACAGTTGCGGCGAACACGTGAGGAGGTGTCGATCATGGCCATGTGGAGATGCAGCATCCGGGAATCGGCACTGCCCGACGCGCGTGCCTCCCTGGGGCCGTTGGCCGACGAAACCTTCGTGGTGGAGGCTGACAGCCCCGGGGAGGCAGTGATCAAGGTGACCGCCCGGATCGACGAGCGGCGATCGCTCACGACTTTGCCTCCGGACCTGTTCGACGACTGGCTGCAGATCGAAGCCGCCGACTAGTTCGGCCCTGCCTTCCATACCGTTTCCCGGCCCGCTACCCGGATCGGCACTGGTTTCCCGGGACACTGGAAGCCGTGCGCATGTCGGCACACCGCGCCGTCATCTGGCCCGTGCGGGCCAATCTCCGGCATACTGGTGGGTGTCTCATTACGCAGCTGGGTAGAGAAATCTCATGTCCGTTCACACCCGCCCCATCCGGGAGCGTATCGACTGGCTCATGGACCTGAGCCGGAGGCACTCCGAGGCATACTGCGATCCGGAGAACGCACTTGCCCGACGGCGTTACCTGGCCGAGCACGATACCCGGATCGTGGTCATGAAGTGCATGGACGGGCGGGTGCACTTCCCCAACGCGACGCGGACGCCGCTGGGCGTGATCCGCTCCTTCCGCAACCTGGGCGGGATCTTCGATCTCGGCTGGCCGTACCTTGGGGACATGCTCGCCGATGCCGTCGAGGATGCGGTCGCAGCCGGGCGGCGCGTTCTGATCATGATCTCCTATCACTACTCCCGGGGCGAACCGTCCCGGGGCTGTGCCGGCTTCAACTGCGACCGGAATGCGGCAATCGCCCACTGCCACCAGATCCGCGACCAGGTGGAGCGGACCTTCGGGTCTCGCCACCAGACCGTGTATCCCCTGGTCTGCGGATTCGAGACCGATGACGATGCCTTGATTCTGCATGGCGAGAGCGGCGAACGCCTCGATCTGGCCGCCGTGGCGGATACGCAGACCGACAGCCTGACCTCCCACATCGAGAGCCTCTACCCGGAGATGCCTGCCGAGGTGCGACGGGATCTGCTGCCGTTGCTGGAGGGCAACGTCCGGCACGTCCGCGCGCTGCGTGGCGTCGACCGGGCACTGGACATCGAGCACCGGGAATGGGCGATCTGCGTGGGAAGGGGGTTCGACTTTCTCCGGGAGCCGAACGTGGGGCTGATCATCGGGCCCTACAGCCCCGATCTGTCCCATCCCATCGGCAAGGCCGCGGGGATTATCCGGCAGAACATGGAGCAGGGCCGGATTCCGGATGACGGCCTGCTGTTGCTGACCACCGCCCCCTATGACCGCGAAGGCCCGGACCGTGCACGGGCTGTCATCAAGGCTGGTTTCCTGGCGCAGTTCGCAGCCGAGGTCATCACCCGGGAGCAGCCGGAGCTGGCCCGGGGCATGCAAACAAGGGTCACGACCCTGCACTGGCCGAGCCGTCGCCTGGCGCCGGTCGACCAATAGCGCCACCGCGGAACGACGGGTAGCGGATCCGGCACCGGCGCGTGCCGGGGCGCTACTGCCTTTCAGGAAGTATACTCCTTCGCGGATCTTCCCGAGCGCCAGTGAACGAGGACAGCAATCGACCATGACGACCACGGACGCCAAACCCGGCAACAATTTCATCCGCGCAATCATCGACGAGGACGTGCGCAACGGGGTCAATGACGGCCGGGTGGCAACACGCTTTCCGCCGGAACCAAATGGTTACCTGCATATCGGTCATGTAAAGTCCATCTGCCTGAACTTCGGCATGGCCAGGGATTTCGGTGGAACCTGCAACCTGCGGTTCGACGATACCAATCCCGACAGGGAGAACCCCGAGTACGTCGAGGCGATCAAGGAGGACGTACGCTGGCTCGGTTTCGAATGGAACGAACTTCGGTACGCTTCCGACTACTTCGAGAATCTCTACCGATTCGCCGAGGACCTGATCCGTGCCGGCAAGGCGTATGTCTGCGACCTCAGTAACGAGGAGATGCGGTCCTACCGGGGCACCCTGACGGAGCCTGGACGCGACAGCCCCTACCGGGAGCGCGCGGTGGAGGACAATCTCGACCTCTTCCGGCGCATGCGCGCGGGAGAGTTCGAGGACGGCAGCCGGGTGCTGCGGGCGAAGATTGACATGGCCTCCCCGAACATCAATCTGCGGGATCCCACCCTCTACCGCATTCGCCGGGGAGCGGTGCATCATCAGACCGGGGATGCCTGGCCCGTCTACCCGCTGTATGACTACACCCACACCCTCTCGGATGCCCTGGAGGGCATCACCCACTCCCTGTGTACCCTCGAGTTCGAGGATCACCGCCCCCTGTACGACTGGTTTCTGGATAACCTGGAGGTGCCTGCGCGTCCCCGGCAGTACGAGTTCGGTCGGCTGAACCTGGAGTACACCGTGCTCAGCAAGCGGCGGCTGACCCAGCTCGTGGAGGAGGGCCATGTCCAGGGATGGGACGACCCGCGGATGCCGACGATCGCCGGAATCCGGCGCAGGGGATTCCCGCCCCAGGCCCTGCGGGATTTCTGCGAGCGTGTCGGCGTCACCAAGTCCGACGGCCTGGTGGAGCTGGCGATGCTGGAGAACTCGGTGCGGGAGAGCCTGGATCTCACCGCCCCCCGGGCGATGGCCGTACTCGATCCGCTGCGGGTGGTGATCGAGAACTATCCCGAGGACCGTACGGAGGAGTTCGAAGCGGCGAACCACCCGAAGGATCCGCGGATGGGAACCCGTAGCGTGCCCTTTTCCCGGGAGCTCTATATCGATCGGGGAGACTTCGTGGAGGTTCCCCCGAACCGGAAGTACAAGCGCCTGGCCCTGCACGGGGAGGTGCGTCTGCGCAACGCCTACGTGGTTCGCTGCGACCGGGTGATCAAGGACGGGGAAGGCCGTGTCGTGGAGTTGCGTTGCAGTTACGACCCGGCCACGCTCGGGGCCGGTCCCGAGGGGCGCAAGGTCAAGGGTGTGATCCACTGGGTCTGTGCCCGCCGGAGCATTGGCGCCGAGATGCGCCTGTATGATCGTCTGTTCACGGTGCCGAATCCCGGCGCGGACAAGGGCAGGGACTGGAAGGCAGACCTCAGTCCCGACTCCCTGGTAACCGTAAACGGGCTGGTGGAGCCGGCGGTCGCAGCAGCGGCGCCCGGCAGCCGCTTTCAGTTCGAGCGGGAAGGGTACTTCTGCGTTGATTCCCGGGATTCCGTGCCCGGGAGACCGGTTTTCAACCGCACGATCACCCTCCGCGACACGTGGCAGAAGATCGTCGCCAGGGAGTCCTGAGACACCGGCAATGCCCGAAGATGCAATGTATTGCATCTTCGGGCATTGCCGCCGGAATCGGGTTAGCATGACGGCTGTATGGATACCGCTGACGAGAATTCCCGGTCCGCCATCGAGCAGCAACTCGAACTCCTGCGACGTGCCGCGCTGCGGGCAACCGTGGCGGCGCGGGGTCGTGATGCGCGGGTGGACGAGGCGCTGGATGAGCTGCGCAAGCACATCAACGGCCGCTCCCGGGACCTGGAGGCGGCGATTGCGGCCCTTTCGGCGGCGATCATGTCCATGGAGGATGACCAGGCCGCCGCGAACGGACACGTGTCGGGCGATCGCACGGGGTGGCTGCAGCGCCTGCTCCCCGCACTCCGGGATACTCCCGTCAGGGCTGCCGCCGGCGCCCGGGCTGCCCTCCCTGTGGAGAGCGTTCGGGCCGGACTGTGCAGAATCCTCGTTCATCTGCCTTTGCCTGCATCCTTCGATGACCAGGTGGACTCCCTTCGCGCCATGCTGGAGGGGCCGCTGGAACCGGAGGCGCTGGGCTGCTGCGTCGAACGGGTGGCGGAGCTGGTGGTTGCCGCCCAGCGGGCGGAGAGTCGGGAACTGGAGGAGTTCCTGCGCCGGCTGACGGCCCGGCTGGAGGTCTTGGACGGGGTGCTGGCCGAACAGGGCGCGATGGATGCCGCGCGGCTCGAGGACAGTGCCGGAATCAGCTCGGCGATCCGGGAGGATGTTGGCAACATCCGCGAGTCGCTGGATTGCGCCGGCGATCTGCGGGAACTGCGGGAGGCGATATCCGTCCGGCTCGATGGCATGGTCACGCGCATGACCCGCTACCACGCGCTTCAGGAACAGCGCCACCAGGAATCCCGGCGCCAGCTCCACGCCCTGGAGGAAGCTCTGGTGGCCGCGGAGGAACAGGCCGGCGAGCTGGAGAGTTCGTTGAGCGTGCACCGGCGTCGCGCTGTTCAGGATCCGCTCACCAGCCTGCCGAACCGGCAGGCGTACGATGAACGGTTGCGGGCCGAGGTACAGCGTTGGCGGCGTACCGGTGAACCGCTGTCGCTGGTCATCGGCGATATCGACCGCTTCAAGGAACTCAACGACCGCCACGGACATCAGTTCGGTGACGAGGCCCTTTGCCGGGTGTCCGAGGTGCTCCGCCACCAGATCCGCAGCAGTGACTTCCTTGCCCGCTACGGTGGCGAGGAGTTTGTCCTCCTGCTCCCGGGCGTGCCACTGCACCAGGCGGCAATGGTGGCGGAGCAGTTGCGCTATGTGCTGGAACGCGAAGGGATCTGCGCCGATGACGCGGGCAGCCCGGTGACCATCTCCTTCGGCGTTGCCACGTTCACCGGGGATGAGGACGCCGACAGCGTGTTCCGCCGTGCCGATCGCGCCCTCTATCGGGCCAAGCATGCGGGCCGCAACCGCGTGGTCCGGTTGCGGTCCGGCGATGACGACGAAGTCGACTGAAGCATGCCCTTCGCTAACGGTCCGGTGGATCCCCAGTCACTACCGGCCGTGCGGGCCATTCCGCTGGCGCCGGTTTCGCCGCGATTCCCCGCCTGCCGGTCGCTGAGTCGCATGCTGGGTATGTTGCCGGTGATATTCCTGGCCTGGCTTTTCGTATCCATGACGGGTCTGCCGGCGGGTCTGCGGCCGCTGGTTGCCGGCGTGGTGGGAGCGGGGGGCGTTGTGTTCGCGGTACTGGGCTGGTTCGAGGCGCGCCGGCGGGCGTATGGCCTGCGTGAACAGGATCTGGCGTACCGCAGCGGCCTCCTGGTCCACCGGACTACCATCCTGCCCTTCCAGCGCATTCAGCATGTCGAGATCGCCAGCAATCCCCTGGAACGTGCGTTTGGCCTGGTGCGCATCATCTGTTACACCGCCGGCGGCGCGGCGGCGGACCTGGTAGTGCAGGGCCTGGAACGGGAGGCCGGGGAGCGCCTCAGGGAGTATCTGCTGGCCCGGGTGCGGACCCTTCCTGATGGCCGCTGACGGCCGGAACATCGACAGCGGTTGGCTCCGCCTTTCCCCCATTGGCCTGGTGATCCTTTTCGTACGGGGGGGTGGGCGCTTTCTCCGGGAGAACGTGCCCCTGCTGCTCGGCGCCGGTGCCGGTGCGGCCTTTGTCGAGCAGATCGGGCCGCGGGAACTGGCGTTGGCTGCTGCGGCGGGGATTCTGCTGGCCATGCTGGTCACTCTGGTATACCACCGCCGCTTCCGTTTTCGTCTGGAAGGGGACGTGCTGGTCGTGCAGAAAGGCGTCGTCGAGCGCAAGGAACTTCGGATCAGCGCCGGGCGCGTGCAGCAGATCATCGTCGAGCAGCCCCTGTACATGCGTCCGTTCGGGGTGGTGCGATTCAGCCTTGATACGCCGGGGGGCGTAGTCGCCGAAGTGGACCTTCCGGGGATCAGCCGGCACCTGGCGGAGGACTTGCGGGTGTCGCTGAATGCTGCCCGCGGTGGTCCGGGTGCAGGGCGGGATGGGGATGGCACCGGTGACATGCCGGCTGGCGGTGAGGGGGACGTCGTCCCCCTGTACGCGATCGGCCCCGTCGCCCTTACCCTGCACGGCCTGGCCAGCAATCACGCCTATGTGGCGGCGGTCGTCGCCGCTCCGTTCCTGCAACCGCTGGAGCGATTGCTGCTACGCAACGGTCACGGCCTTGCCGAACAACGCTGGCTGGAGACGGCACGCGACTGGCCGTGGCTCATGATACCGGCATCCATGCTGGTACTCGTTGTGTTGCTGGTACTCCTGTCGGTAGTGTTTGCCTGGCTGCGGTACTACGGCTACCGCCTGCAGCGGGAGCGCAGGCGCTTCATCCAGCGCAGTGGATTGCTCACGTGGCGCGAGCAGGCGCTGGCATCCTCCAAGCTGCAGGCAGTGGAGTGGGTGGAACCGGTGGTAGGCCGGCTGCTGGGGCGGGGCTACCTGGTTTGCCGGCAGTACGGGGGCCATGCTCCCGGGGGCGATGATTCCGGCCACCGCTTCGTGGTCCCGGGACTGGACCGCTCCGGTGGAGATCGACTGAGCCAGTGTTTCTGGCCCGATCTGACAAGCGCGTCCGCCCACGAGTCCGGGTCGGAGCAGGACAACGCCGTGCTTCTTGCCGATCGACGGGTAAGCCGACTGTATCGTCGGGCCATGCTGGTGCGCCTGGAAGTTGCCGCCGGGCTGGCGATGCTGCTTGTCCTGGTTGCGGGCGGCCCGGCCTGGCTGCTCGTGGTCGGCGGCGTGGCACTATTCCTGGCTCCGCCGATTGCCCACCTGCGCTGGCGGGCCCTGGGCTGGAAACGCAGCGGCCGCTATCTGCTGGTGTGCCGGGGATTGCTGGGGCGACGCACCAGTCTGTTTCCCCTCGAGAACGTGCAGGCCGTGACACTGCGGGAAAGCTGGTTCCAGCGCCGTCACGGCCTGTCGACGCTACACCTGCAACTGGCCAGCGGCCCGGTCTCCCTGCCCTGGATCGAGCGGGCGACGGCGCTGGAAATCGCCGATGAGGCGCTGTTCCGGGTGGAGAGCAACGCCGTGCCGCGTAACGTCCCTGGCAATTGTTCCTGAATGGTCAGTTTGATTCACGACACCAGGTATGCCCCAGGCGCTTCAGGGCGAAACGGGCGATGGCCGTATCCTGCACGCCCACGCCGGTGAGATCGCAGACCGTGATCTGGCGGTCGTTCTCCCGCCCGGGATGGTTGCCGACCACGATATCGCCCAGCTCCACGGTGTCCCGGTCGGCCTCCACCAGTCCCGCCGCCACGGCATGGCGCAGTTCGCCGCGGGCAAGGCACTGGCTGCGCACATCGCAGACCAAGAGGTCCGCCGCCGCCAGCACCCGCGGTTCGAGTTCGTTCTTGTGGCCGGCATCCGCGCCCATTGCCGTCACGTGGGTTCCCTGGCAGAGCCATTCAGCCCGGAGTAATGGCGTTGTCGCCGGGGTGGTGGTGATGATCACGTCGGCATCGGCCACTGCGTCCTGGACGGAGTCAGCCGTCTCCACCGTAGTCCCAAGCGACGTGGCCATCTCGTCTGCGAATCGTTGTGCCCGAATCTGTGAACGCGCATGGCAGACGACCCGGCGAAACCCGCGAACCAGGCGTAGCGCCCGGATCTGCCAGCGCGCCTGACTGCCGGCGCCAAGCACCGCCACGGTATCCACGTCCCGGGGAGCGAGATAGCGTGCCGCGAGTGCCCCGGCCAGCGCGGTGCGGACCGTGGTCAGGTAGCCGTTGTCCAGCAGCACCGCACGGATCTGACCAGTGTCGCTGTCAAATACCGCCATCATGCCCCCGGCACTCGGGAGGCCGTGGCGGGGGTTGTCGAAGAAGCGGGTCGAGAGCTTGATGACGAACTGGTCCCAGCCGTCCACGTAGGCGGCCTTCACGTCCGCGGCGCCGTTCTTCTCCGGGATCTCGAGCCCCATGATGGGCGGGATCGTGACCTGGCCGTGGGCGAGACGACGGAAGCCGTCCTCGATCGCTTCCAGCGCGGCCGTTTCCAGGTCGACGCACGCCCGCAGCTCGGCCTCGGATATCATCTCTGCCATGGCCCCCCCTGGATGTCTGGTTTACGGCCCGGAAGGCGCGGGAGCATGTGGTCCCCGCTGCGAACCGCCGGCAAGGCATGTCAGTGTGGCATGCGCGTGGGGGGCGGGTCACGGGCACGGGCCGGCGCCAGGGGCATGCCGTCTCTCGTGGTCCAGCAGCCAGGCCTTGCGTTCCAGCCCGCCACCGTAGCCGGTCAGGCTGCCATTGGCCCCGATAACCCGATGGCATGGAACCACGACGGCGATGGGATTGCGGCCGTTCGCCAGCCCGACGGCGCGGGAAGCGGCGGGCGCGCCGATCGCGGCCGCCACCGCGCCGTAGCTTCTGGTACTGCCGTAGGGAATCTCCTCCAGTGCCTTCCACACGGACCGCTGAAAGGAGGTGCCGGGGGCGGCGAGCGGCAGGCTGAAGCGCATGAGGCTGCCTTCGAAATAGGCCCGGAGCTGCGCCACGGCCATGGCCAGCAGCGGATCGTCCGCCGCCTCGCCGGCGTCCTTCCGGAGCAGATGATCGTGAGGCGGCATGTGGACACCGGTGAGGGCGGCGCCGTTGCCGGTGAGAAGCAGTTCGCCGATGGGGCTTGGCACGCGGATGAATACGTCCATCGCCAGTCAACCTCCTGCGTTCAGGCTGTTCCACAAGTGAATGGCCGCGTAGGACCGCCACGGCTGCCACGCCCGGGATGCTTCCAGCAGTTCCGCCGGACGGCGACATTCCATTGCGCGCAGCAGCCCAAGGTCCGACGGGGGCAGGGCGTCCGGGTCCGCAAGTGCCCGCATGGCAATATAGTGCGCCGTCCACGGCCCGATGCCGGGAAGTTCCTGCAGGGCTTCCACTGTGGCGCCGCGGTCACCGGCCGGATCCAGAACGATGACGCCGTCGGCGATTGCGCGGGCGAGGCGCTGGACCGTCTCGGCGCGCCGTCCGGTCAAACCCTGGTCGATGAGTTGGCGAATCCCGGCGTCGGCAACCTCCGCGGCCGTTGGCGGGGTGCGGTCGAGCCCGGGGAACGGTGTCTCGACGGCCTGTCCGAACGTCGCCACGAACCGTGCGAACAGGGTGGTTGCTGCCTTGACTGATACCTGCTGGCCGAGAACGGCGCGCAACGCCATGGAGAATCCGTCCAGACTGCCTGGAATGCGCAAGCCGGGACATGCCTGCACGCACGGGGCCAGACGGGGATCCCGGGCCAGGTGCCGGTCGATGTTCAGGGGGTTGCTGTCCAGATCGAGGAGATGGCGCAGCCGGGGCAGGAGGGAGGCCAGGTGCGGCAGCAGGGACGGGGCGATGCTTGCCGTGAGCTGGCCGTCATGGTCCCGGGGCTCGACCTCGATCCAGCCCGCGCTCTCGCCCAGGCGCACGGTATGCAGCAGGCGGCGCCCAGCCAGGGTAGCGACGCGGGGTGTGCTGCGGTCGACCAGAAAGCGGGTCAGGGCGTTCCAGGCCAGCGGCGGGCGAAAGCCCAGGCGCAGCGTGATAGCGGTTGTATCGGTAAGCCGGCGTCCGCGCAGCGCCGTGGGGCTCATGCCGTAGCGGCTCCGGAACAGGGTGTTGAACCGGCGGACACTGCCGAAGCCGCTGGCGAAGGCGACTTCGGCGACCGTCAGCGCGGAATCCGTCAGCAGGTGCTTGGCCAGCAGCAGGCGCCCGGTCTGTGCCAGGGCGACGGGGGTCACGCCATACTCCCGTGCGACGACCCGGCGCAACTGGCGATCGCTGAGGCCGAGGCTTGCGGCGAGTTGCCCCACCGTCCCGTCGTTGAGCGCACCGGCCCGGATCCGGTCTGCGGCCTGCCGGGCGTGGTGGCGTCCGGAGTCCAGTGTGCCATTGCCGGGAGCGAGTTCCGGCCGGCATTTCATGCAGGGTCGGAAACCCGCCTGCTCCGCGGCCGCGGCGTTGGAAAAATAGCTGCAGCGCTCGGGCCGCGGGATGCGCACCGTGCACACCGGTCGGCAGTAGATCCGGGTGCTGGAGACGCCGACGAAGAATACCCCGTCGAAGCGCGCATCACGTGCCCGCAGTGCCTCGTAGTATACGTCCCGATCGGTTGGTGAATCCGGATTCAGCTTCATGTCGCTACTGTATACCCGGGTCATGGCTCGATGCTCGCCGTTTCCGGACATGGCATCTCGGCAGGGGAGCGTCGGCGGTTGCCGCAGCGTTGCCGGGATCATGGGTGACGCCGGGACTGTCGTGCTCCATCATGGGGCGCGGAGGTGTTCTCATGACACAGTCCGTACCGACGCACTGCCGGCATGCTACCGATGCCGACGGCGTCGCCTGGCTGACACTGGACCTGCAGGGTCAGCACAGCAATACCCTGTCGTCGTCATTGCTGGGGGCGCTGGAAGCAACTCTGGATACACTGCTGCGGGATGGAGAACCCGCTGCCCTGGTACTCCGCTCGGCCAAGGATGCCGGGTTTCTGATCGGTCCGGACGCGGAGGAGCTGGAAAGCCTGCTGGACCCGGCCCACGCCGGGGACTTCGTGCGGCGTGGACAGGCGCTCACCGCCCGCATCGCCGCGCTGTCCGGGCCCACCGTTAGCCTGCTCCACGGGCGCTGTCGCGGCGTGGGCCTGGAGCTTGCGCTCGCCTGCCGTTACCGGATCGCGATGCCGAATGCCGTGCTGTGCTTTCCCGATGTGCACCTGGATCTGCACCCGTGCATCGGTGGCACGGCGCGGCTCGCGGATCTCATCGGCGCCACCCCGGCGCTCAACCTGCTGGAGACCGGGCGTGAGGTGGATGCCGAGTCCGCTCTGTCGATGGGCCTTGTCGACGTGGTGCATTCCGGCGAGGAACCGGACGAGGCAGCCATCGGGCTGATCCGCCGGGACCCGGGTGCACACAGACCCAGGGGGCTGCAGCGCGTACTCTCGAGCCGGCCCGCCTGGTGGCTGATCGACCGGGTTCGGGAGGCGGATGATGTCGGTGACCTGGCACCCGAATGTCGGGTGGGAGTCAATGCCCTGCGGGCACTCTGGCGCCAGCATGGCGGCGCCCGGCAACTGCGCCGGATACGCGCCGAGCGGTCGTCCATCCTGCGGCTGCTGCGCCAGCCCCAGCCCCGTAACCGAATCCGGATCTACACGCGTACCGAACGCTACCTGGCGGCATGCAGAAGGACGGAGGCGCCGCCGCCGGAGCGCGTCCACGTGATCGGCGCCGGGGACCTTGGCGCCCGGATTGCGCAGGCGCTGGCGTCCCGTGGTTGCCGGGTGACCCTGGGGGATCAGCGTCCCGGGCTGGCGCGTTCGGTTTGCGATGCGTTCCACTCTTCGATGGCCGGAAGTGCTGCCCGGGAGAACGGCGATTCGCTGCTGCAGGCGACAGAGAGCGAGGAAGGCCCGGAAGAGGCGGAGTGCGTCATCGAAGCCATCGACGAGGACGCGGAAGCCAAGCGGGAACTGCTGGCTGCGGTGGAGCCGCGCCTGCGCGGGGATGCCGTGCTTGCCAGCACGACGTCGACCCTGTCCCTGGAGCGTCTGGCTGCGGTGCTGCAACGACCCGAGCGGTTGGTCGGGATGCATTTTCCCCGGCAGATGAGCGGCTCCGACCTCGGCGCGCTGGTTGAGCTGGGTATCCCGGACCCGGCGGTAGACGAGTACAGAAAACGGGCAGCGGCACTGATCGTGCGCATGGAGCGGCTGCCCCTGCCGGTCCGCGAGATACCCGGTCGCCTGATCTATCGGCTGCTGATGCCGTACATTCTGTGTGGCGCTGGCATGTACAGCCGGGCAGAGCGGGAGCTCATCGACGGCGGCGGTCGCTACCTCGGCATGGCCATGGGGCCTCTGGAACTGGCGGACTGGATCGGCCTCGATGTGTGCCTGACGATTGCCGAAGCCATGGCGCCCTCGCGTGACCTGGAGATTCCCGGGCAGTTGCGGGACCTGGTGTCCGCAGGCAGCCTGGGGCAGCGGACCGGTCACGGGTTCCATGACTGGCGCGGGGAGAAGCGGGTCACCGCCAGCCCGGCGCAGGGTCGAGGCCGCCTCCGCGAGGTGGGCGACGCCCTGTTGGCCCCGACGCTGCGTCAGGCGCAGACCTGCCGCGATGAAGGCATCGCCGCGGAGGATGACCTGATCGATGTCGCCGCGGTACTGGCCGCCGGTTTTCCCGCCTGCGCCGGCGGGCCGCTGGCCTGGGCGCGGGACGGGGGTGTCGACACCTGCTAGCAGTTCGGAAAATGCGGCCATGCCTCGGC
>SLLM01000352.1 GCA_007134055.1 Ectothiorhodospiraceae bacterium
CAAGCTGTCGGATCGCTGGCGGGCGGAACTGGACGAGCGCATCAGCAAGCTGACCAAGCTGCGGGACCACCTGGACGGCTGCATCGGCTGTGGCTGCCTCTCCCTGGAGACCTGCCCCCTGCGCAACCCCGAGGACATCGCCGCACAGCGCGGCCCCGGCGCCCGGTTATTCGACCCGGACCAGGGCACTCCGTCGGCCTGATACGGCCGACGGAGTAGTTACCAACCTTCCCGGAACGATTGTCAGGAGAACGAATCAGCGCTGCCCTAGAAGTTGTAACCCATGCCCAGGGTGTAGACCCAGGCGCCGTCGTCCGTGAAGGCATCATTCACATCGCTGGAACTGCTGAAGAACCATTGGTACTCCACCCGCGCCAGCAGATAGGTTTTCTCCCGTACGTAGTACTTGCCGCCCAACTCCAGACCGGCGAAACCGCTATCCTTGACACCATCGCCATAGATCACACCCAGGCTGGCGCCACCAAACGGGCGCAGGCGCTCCGTTGGAGCGAACTGGTAGTTCACGTAACCGCGGGTGCTGCCATTCCAGAAGTCGTCCTTGACGCCTTCGCCTTCGATACTGGCGTAGTTGACACTTTGCCTCGCACCGAGGATCAGGTAGTCCTGAAGATACCAGCCGATATCGGCGCTGAAGCCGAAGCTGCCGCTGTCCAGGTTCTTGTCGCTACTACCGGTACCGGAGATGGAGAATTCCCGCTCCCCGGCAGTGGGTCCGAAAGCCGGCCATGCACTCTCCTGTGCGGAGGCTGCCAGTGGCACAACACTCACGAGACCGACAAGGATTGCCGTTGCCGTTATTGCTCTCATACCGAGTTTCTCCAGTTGCGATTGGCCATCCGGCCATTAATCAGGTGCCCGGCACCTCGCCCTGGTCGGTTTGTCGTGGGGCAGCCGGGGTGATGGATCTCAGCCTGATGTGCATCCTCATACCAGGAAGTGCCTGTGGTCTGTACGGCCACGTACACAGCCGCAACCGATAGAGGAAATCGCTCGGTACGCAAGCGCACCGACGTCACCCGGTGACAGCGGTACGCTCGAGGCATGCCCGATCAATCAGATGCTCGGTTACCCATCGATTTGCGACCCTCAAGGAGTATCGCCATGAAAACCCACTACGGAGCACGCATGACGCGGGCGGCCCTGTTGCCATCGATCCTGGCTTTGGGGCTGGTGCTGCTGACCGCCTGCGCCTCTGCGCCGGCCGCTCCGACGGCATCCCTGACAGAGGCGCAGGAGGCGATCGCCCGTGCCGAGCAATCAGACGCACGGCAACACGCCGGAGGCGAGCTCGACCAGGCCAGACAGAAGCTGGAGATGGCGGAAGGTGCCGTCGAGCGGCAGGACATGGTTGAGGCCGAGCGCCTGGCCAATGAGGCCGAGGTCGCTGCAGAACTGGCATTGGCGAGAACGGAAGCCGCGAAAGCCGCGGAGGTCAATCGGGAGATGGAGCGCGCTGCCGAAGCCCTGACCGAGGAAATGCGCCGCATGGGAGAGCAGCAATGAAAAACCGAGTTCCCACCACAGCCAGAATTGGCACGATCACGGCGCTGGCCCTGTCCGCGGCCGTGTTGGTCGGGTGCGCGTCGTCGCCGGAGAGCCCTCACGGTTCCAGTGAAGCACGCAGCAACCTGAGTACGCTGCAAGACGACCCGAATCTCGCGGAGCGGGCACCGAACGCCCTGCGGGAGGCCGAGGCAGCGGTGCGGCTCGCCGAGGAGCCACTACCGGCATCCGAAGCACAGCTTGCCGAGCATCGGGTCTTCATGGCGGAGCAGAAGGTGGAGATTGCCCGCGCCAAGGCGACCACCGAGTACACCGAGGCCCAGCGCCAACGCCTGGGGGAGGAACGCGACGAGGCGCGCCTGGCCGCGCGCACGGAGGAAGCGGACAAGGCGCGTCGCGGCGAGGCTGCCCTGCAACAGCAGATCCAGGACCTCCAGGCCGAGGCCACCGAACGTGGCATTGTGCTGACGCTGGGGGACGTGCTGTTCGCCACGGGAAGTGCGGAACTGCGACCCGGTGGCGACGGCAACCTGGACCGCTTGGTGGATTTCCTCAACGAGCATGCCGAACGGCGCGTGCTGATCGAGGGGCATACCGACAGTGTCGGTAACGCACAGTCCAATCAGCGGCTCTCCGAGCGGCGCGCGGAGGCGGTGCGCTCCCACCTGGTCCGGCGTGGCGTTTCACCCGAACGACTGTCCACGTCCGGCGCAGGCCAGGATCGGCCGGTCGCCAGCAACGACACCGCGTCCGGACGCCAGCAGAACCGCCGCGTGGAAGTAATCATCGAGAACGCCCCGGAAACCTCGGCTGCCGGCTCGTAACACCCGCCAACCCAGGAGGGCTGATCGATCGCGATCAGCCCTCCTGTATCTTCGACGCTTTCCCGGGCGTTTCCCTGCCAGCCGGCAACAGACGATCGTACTCGCGCTTGACCACCTCGTAACACTCGCAGGCACGTTCTTCCAGGCCATTTCTGCTCAATAGCGTGATCTGCCCGCGGTGATACCGGATCAGGCCCGCCTTCTGCAGCTTCCCGGCGGCTTCGGTGACGCCCTCGCGGCGCACGCCGAGCATGTTGGCGATCAGCTCCTGGGTCATCACCAGCTCATGGCCGCCGACGCGATCATTGCTCAGCAGGAGCCACCGGCAAAGCTGCTGATCCAGCGTGTGGTGCCGGTTGCAAACGGCGGTCTGCGCCATCTGCGTCAGCAGGGCCTGGGTGTAGCGCAGCAGCAGGCGCTGCATTGGCCCGGCCCGGTAGAACTCCGCTTTCAGCGATGACCCCTTGAGACGATAGGCACGCCCGGCGGCCTGGACCACCGCCTGGCTTGGAGTGGTTTCGCCGCCCATGAACAGGGAAACGCCGACGACCCCCTCGTTCCCAACCACGGAGATCTCTGCCGAGCCGCCATTTTCCATCAGGCAGAGCAGCGACACGATGCAGTCCACCGGGAAGTAGACATACTTCATCTCGCGGTTTGGTTCGCCGAGCGAGTCGCTCAACGCCAGGTCCACCAGTTCCAGCTCCTGGCTGATGCGGGAAAACTCCTCCGGTGGAAGCGCCGCGAGCAGCTGGTTGCGCCTTGAATCCTGCGATGCCGGCATAGCCTGGCTCAGTTCCCCTAATGCGTCTATCGGGTCGCGGCAGGCAGCATGATCAACCATCGCCAATGCCTCCTCGAAGTATACAGGAATTTCCGCAGCATCCCCTACCTCCAGGACCATGCCAGGGGCAAGGTAGCCCGCGGATCGGTCAGGGTCGCGGGCAGGGAAACAGCCCGTCCGTGCGGTACCGCACATACCACGCGTACCGCACAGACCGAGTGTATCTGGAGGAGCATTCTCGTAACTTCACTCGTCGCAGGAGTCCCGCCATGAAACACGGCAAGGGCAAGGAATCCCGGGCACGCCCGGTTACAAACATGGTCGAGAGTAATCGGGCAGGCTTGTCGACGTTCAGTCAGCGCGGGCAAGGCGAGAAGCAGGGGTGTCTGCAGACCTGGGAAGATGAGGGCGGCAGCGTACCCTCACCGACCGG
>SLLM01000085.1 GCA_007134055.1 Ectothiorhodospiraceae bacterium
GTGTAGCCGCAGCTACATGACCGACGAGCAACGCAGTCCACAGCAACGCAGAAACCACCCGCAGGGCGTTCTTGTGCGGCTCGCCGCCGGCGTTGCGCTCCCTTGACGTGGAATCACCACGCCTGCGCTCGCGCGCCTTGCCGGCAAGCCGCACAAGGACGCTGGGACCTGACAATACTTCCTGAAAGGTTAGTAACTGGACACACGTCTCTTCCCGTCTATGGTTTCCGGCATGGACTTCGAACGCTACCGGATTGAACTGGCACAGGCACTCGCCGGAACCGAAGCACCGTTCCCCGCCGAGGAGTTCCGGGGACGGCGCAGGCAGGTGATCCGGCGCATGGAGGATCGCGGCCTGGACGCGCTGTTGCTGACGGACCCCTCGGACATCTATTACCTGACCGGGTACAACACCTTCGAGGTCTCCGTGCATACCTGCCTGGTATTCCGTCCCGGTCATTGCCTCCTCCAGGTACCCTCGATCGAGACCGGACCGGCGGTCACCACCGCCCTGGCGGACGAGATCTCCGGCTATCGCTGGGAAGCGCCGGAGACCCTGCTCCAGCCCCTGTGCGACAGTCTCTCCGGCTGTCGCCGGGTCGGAATCGATGGCTGGACGCCGTTCCTTCGCCAGCGGGTGTACACGGAGCTGGTGACACGCCTGGGGACAGATTGCCTGCAGGAGGCCGGCGACGTGCTGGACGATGTGCGCATCATCAAGACGGACGCGGAACTCGACTGCCTGCGCCGCAGTGCCGCGATCACCGCCCGGGGACTTGCCGCGGCGGAGGAGCTGATCGAGCCCGGAGTACGCGAGAACGCGGTAGCTGCCGCCGGCGCCCGGGCCATGCTGGCGGCGGGCAGCGAGTTCATGAGCATGCAGCCCATCGTGACCAGCGGGCCGCGTATCAGCGTCATCCACCTCAACCACACCGAACGGGCAGTGCGTCCCGGGGAAGCGGTGTTCCTCGAGTTCGGCGCCGCCTGCCGCCGGTATACCGCACCGATGATGCGTACCGTGGTGGCCGGCACGGCGGACCAGCGCCTGCAAAGACTCCATGCCTCCTGCCAGTCCGTCTATCAGGCATTGCTGGACACGATGCGGCCGGGGACACCCTTCGATGAAGCGGCCGCGGCAGCCGAACGGGCCCTGGCGCCGGTGGCCGACGAGGTTTTCTTCTCCGGTGTCTTCGGCTATTCCGTGGGTGCCCAGTTCCCGCCAAGCTGGGTGGAAGGCACGGGCTACATAGCACGGGGACAGGCACGGCGCTTCGCCGCCGGGATGGTGTTCCACCTCCCGCTGTGCCTGCGCGTTCCCGGCGAAACGGGCCTCGGCATGAGTGACACGGTCCTGGTTCGGGATGACGGCGCGGTAGCGCTGTCCGCCAACGACTGGATCCTCCGGGAGCAGGAGCCGCGCAGGGACGCCGACGCCGGTTCCTGACCTGCAGGTACCGGAAGCGGTCAGCTACGCGCAAAGGAGAACGCCATCACCTGCCGCAGCCAGGTGGCACCCAGGGCCACCATGAACAGGCGATCCAGCCCCACGGCAACCCCGGCGCAGTCCGGCAGCCCATGGGCCAGCGCCGCAAGCAGGCGCTCATCCACGGGCACCACCGGTACCCCCCGGGCGCGGCGGAGCGCAAGGTCGGCCTCGAAACGCTGCCGCTGCTCCCCGGCATCGGCAAGCTCATGATAGCCGTTGGCGACTTCCATGCCCTCGAGGAAGCATTCGAAGCGCCTTGCGATCGGCGGTTCGCCTGGCTCCAGGCGAGCCAGCGACGCCTGCGAGGCGGGGAAGCCGTGGACGAAGTCCAGTGCGCCCGTGCGGCCAAGGTCCGGGGCCAGCACGTGGGATAGCAGCAGGTCCAGGAGGCCGTCGCGATCCAGGCCCGGGGGCGCCTCCACACCCCTCCTGGCAGCCGCTGCAGCGATGCGCCCGGACGACGCCTCGTGGGGATCGATGTCCAATGGCGCGAACAGCTCCGCGTAGCTACGGATGCGCACCTCCCGGGCACCGACCACCACCTGGAGCAGTTCCGCCACTTCGGCCATCAGCCGGTGATGGTCCCAGTCGGGACGGTACCATTCCAGCATCGAGAACTCGGGGTTGTGGAGACGTCCGCTCTCGCCGCCACGAAACACCCGGCAGATCTGCCAGATCGGCCCACTTCCCGCAGCCAGGAGGCGCTTCATCGGGAACTCCGGCGAGGTGTGCAGGTACACAGGCGCGCCACCGCCAGGTGCCGCGGCCCGGAGACTTTCCAGTGCCGGATCGGTTGCCGCGGCCGAACTCAGGTACGGTGTTTCCACCTCCAGCAGGCCCCGATCCAGGAAGAACGCACGGACCCGGTGCAGCAGCTCCGCCCGCCGGCGCAACAGTGCGATCGGAGCATCGGGTTCCCAGGGCGTCACCGCGTTCATCGCGCCTTCATGGCCGCATCATGCCGGACCCGTCAGTGGGCTATTTGACCCGGCTGACATATTCGCCGGTACGGGTGTCGATCTTCAGCACCTCACCTTCTTCCACGAACAGGGGCACCCGCACCACGGCGCCGGTTTCCAGGGTGGCCGGCTTGTTGCCGCCGCTGGACGTGTCGCCCCGCAGCCCCGGGTCGGTCTCGGTTACGGTGAGTTCCACGAAATTGGGGGGTTCGACCTGCAAGGGGACCCCGTCCCACAGCGTCAGTTTGCACAGGTCCTGTTCCTTGAGCCACTTGGCGGCATCACCAACCGCCGACGCGGAAGCAGCCACCTGGTCAAAGGTCTCCGGATTCATGAAATGCCAGAACTCGCCGTCACTGTAGAGGTACTGGAGGTCTGTCTCCATGACGTCCGCCGCTTCCACGGAATCACCGGACTTGAACGTCCGGTCGATGACCTTGCCGGTCTTGAGGTTGCGTACCTTGACACGGTTGAACGCCTGCCCCTTGCCCGGCTTCACGAACTCGTTCTCGACGATCGTGTAGGGATCACCGTCCATCATGATCTTGAGGCCGGACTTGAATTCGCTGGTGCTGTAGCTGGCCATGACAACCTCTTCAGGAAACTGGGCGCAGGCATCGTAGCGGAAAACGTCGATTGCCCGCCACTCCCCGGCCCAGGGCAGGCACGACACCGGATACCGTGCGTCCGTTACAATGGCAACACACATCGTAAGGCCGCTGCGCCGTTACGCAGCGGTAACCGCCAGGAGTCCGGAACCGCAGTCATGTCCCTCGCCACGTCCGATCCACAGCCCGAAACCTGGCAACGCCTCTACGCCGGCGCCATCACCGACCCACGGGAGCTGCTGCAGATGCTGGAGCTGCCGCAGTCGCTGCTGCCGGCAGCCGCTGATGCCGGACGATCGTTCCCGCTGCGCGTGCCACGCGGATTCGTGGAACTCATGGAACCGGGAAACCCACGGGACCCCTTGCTGCTGCAGGTCCTGCCCCAGGCGGAGGAAAGGCATCCGCCGGGACCCGGGTTCGTTACCGACCCGGTGGGAGACGAAGCCGCCATGGCGGCCCCGGGAGTGCTGCAGAAGTACGCCGGCCGCGCCCTGTTCATCGCCACCGGGGCCTGCGCGATCAACTGTCGCTACTGCTTTCGGCGTCATTTTCCCTACGACCAGGCCAATGCGGGCGTCGCCTCCTGGGAACCGGCAATGGCGGCACTGCGCCAGCGGGAGGACATCACCGAACTCATTCTCTCCGGCGGCGATCCGCTGGTACTGGGCAACCGGCGATTGCGCATGCTTGGCGATCTGCTGCGCACTGTACCCCACGTTCGGCGGCTACGGATTCATACGCGGCTTCCGGTCGTGCTGCCGGAACGGGTGGACGAGGGCCTGCTGGACTGCCTCACCGGCCTGGCACAACGATGCGTGATGGTGCTCCACATCAACCACCCCCGGGAAATCGGACACGGGTTGTTGCGGGCCGCCTCGAGGCTGCGCGAGCGCGGCATCACCCTGCTCAACCAGGCGGTACTGTTACGGGGCGTCAACGACGATGCGGACACCCTGACCTCGCTGTGCGAAGGCGGTTTCGATGGCGGCATCCTACCCTACTACCTGCATGCCCTGGATCCCGTAGCGGGAGGCGAACACTTCCTGGTCCCGGACCGGCGGGCACGGCGGATCGCGGAGGAACTGCGGCGGCGCCTCCCGGGCTATCTGGTCCCGACGCTGGTCCGCGAGGTTCCGGGACAACCCTGCAAGACGCCACTGACCACCGGCGCACACGACTGAAGCACAAAGGCTTTTCGCGGCGACCCGGCGTATGTAGTATCGACTGCAGGGACAATGGCCTCCCGACGACGGCCAGGAACATGCCAGGGAACAATGCGAACGATCATGGGCGGTGAATTACCCGAGGGTGGCTTTGCCAACGTCACGGCAGATAACCTCCCGACACGCGGCGCAAGCCGCGGTGACTTCGACGAACGGCCCTCGGCCGTATCCCGGTGGATCGCGGAGCTGCCGCTCGCGAACGTTGCGGAGACGACCAGACAGCTGCGCCGAACCCTTCGCCTGCTGCACGGCATGGGTGTGGCCCCGGGCCGCCGGCTCAGCGTACTCGAGCAGCTGTATCCGGTGATTGACCAGGCGGTCACAGGCCTCCGGCGCGAATATCTGCACCATGCCTTTCCCCTGCCGGAGCGGGCCCAGCGTGCCGCGGAGCTGGCCCGGCAGCTGCGCGAGGAACAGGTTCGCGGCTACCGCCTGGTGCTGGCGACGGGAAGCCGGTGGGGCGGCATACGCCGCAGCACCTGGCAGGCGGCCCTTGCCGCGGTTGCCCGCTGCACAAGCGAGTACCTGCTGGAATGCTGGCTGTTGTACGAGCAGCCAGCTACAGGATCCTGGCGCCTGCTGCATGCGAGCCGGACCCTTGCCCTGCGGCATGGATTGACCGGGCGGCGTCCGCGGATGGGGCGGGAGAGCAGGTCCATCGACGAGATCTACCTGCAGACACTGCTGACGGCAGCCGCAGGCCCCTACCGCATGCTGCGCTCGGAAGTGCTCCGCGCGTATCGGATACTGGGACCCTGCGCCCACCGCGCCCGCCTGCTCACCACGCCCTCTGAGGGCCGGGAACGGGCGTGCTACATGATTGACCGCAGCAGTGATGCCGGCCCGCGGCCACTCCTGCAGACGCACGAGTCCAGCGACGAGGGCCACCACTACATCCTCACGACTGCGGTCGCGACACACCTGGTGGAACAAAGCCGCGGACGAGGCATGCTGCGCTGGCGGCGACGACCGCCGGCTGCTGACCAGCAGCTCATGCAATCGCTGGCCGCCGCCTACGGCGCCCCGCCCCGGCGCGGGTACCAGCGCTCCCGGACGCACGCCCGGGCCATCGTGATCGTGGGGCTGAACCATATCCATCGAACCCTGGCATCCGAGAACGATGGCGGCTCGCCGGCTCCGTCCACGTTTCGCAGCAGGGAGATCCAGGCCGAAGGCAGCGAGGGCAGTGACGTCTGGAACCTGATCTATCCATCGGAGACCCTCGCGCGACTGCGGGCGGGACTCCTGGTCGAGAGCCGGCCGCCGATCCCCAGGGACGAGGACCGGATCGAGAACTTCTGGCACCTGGTCAACCTGAGCGCCGGTGGATACTGCCTGCTCGGAGGCACGGAGACCCGTTCCCGGGCGCAGGTCGGGGAACCTGTACTGGTCAGCGAAATATCCGGCGACAATGAGGCTCCCTGGCAGCTCGGCGTCATCCGCTGGCATCGCCGCACTGCCGGCTCCACAGGCGAGATCGGCGTCCAGGTCATCGCGCCGACGCCGCATCCGGTTTACACTCAGCCGGAACAGGGCGACGGACGGCTGTCGGCCCCCTGCCGGAGTCTGCTGGTTCCGGCGGTCCGGGCAACGCGGCAGCCCCTCACCCTGATGACGCCCTCGTTGCATTACAGGGCCGGCGGTCGAGTCTACCTGCGCGGGCCCGCACAGGCCGGCATGCTGGTATTGACGAGGGAGCTGGAGCGGACTACCGGGTTCGGCCAGTATGCGTTCGAGCGCGTACTGAATCCACTGGAGGACGGGGCCGGCCTCGACCAGGCGGACCCCCTCCCCACGCGACCGTAAGTGCCGATGCGCGGCGACACAGACTGCGAGGCCCATGAACCAGGACGAAACCCTGCGACTGCTGATCGCCGAAGCATCACTGAACGATGCGGAGATGTACATCAGCGTGCTCCGTAACGCCGGCCACGCAGTTCGAGCCAGCCGGATCGAGGACGAGGAGGATCTCCGGGAGGCCCTGCAGGACAAGCAGTTCGACCTGTTTCTCTGCAATCGGCAGTTGACGTCCCTGTCAGTCAGGGATGCCCAGCAGCAGCTCCAGCAGCTTGGCCGGAGCATACCCGTCATTGCCCTGGATGAAACCGTCGGAGGGGAAGAGCGTCGCGAATGCATGACTCTGGGCGCCGCCGACCTGGTCAGCAGCCAGGACCTGCACCACCTCCAGCTTGTGGTCGAACGGGAACTCCGCCACGTGCGCACCCGCAGGCGACTACGCCAGGTGGAACGGGCGCTGAAGGAAACCGAGCGTCGCTGCAATACCCTCCTGGACAGTTCCCGCGACGCCATCGCCTACGTGCACGAGGGCATGCACATCTATGCCAATCCCGCCTACCTGGAGCGATTCGGCGTCGAGGGATTCGAGGAGATCGAGGGCATGCCCCTTCTGGACATGATCGCTTCGGACGACCAGAAGCAGTTCAGGGAATTCCTGCGCAGCTTCAGCAAGGGTGACCATGGCAGGCGGGAGATGGAACTCACCATGGTGGCGGCGGACCAGCCGATCCCGGTCAGCATCACCCTGTCAACCGCGAGCATCGATGGCGAGCCGTGTACCCAGATCCTCATCCGTGATCGCAGCGACGCCCGGGCGCTTGAGGAGCAGCTCGACACCCTGAGCAAGCAGGACCTTGCCACCGGTCTGTTCAACCGGCCCTATTTCCATGAACGGCTCGAGGCCTGCCTCACGGAAGAGATTCCGGAGGAAGGCGAACAGGGACACGGGCTGATCTACCTGCAGCTGGATCACAGCAACACCCTGCGGCAGCAGCTGGGAATCAATGCGTTCGACAAGGTTGTGGCGGACGCCGCCGGCTTAATCACCGCGGAGCTGGATGGCGACAGCCTGGCGGCGCGCTTCACCGACGACGTCATTACCGTACTCCTGCCCTACCGGGGCATACACGAAACGGTAGCGATCGCCGAGGCGGTACGGCAACGCATCGAGGAACACATCACGGAAACCGGCGGCGGAACGGTGACCTACACGGCCAGCTTCGGGGTCGTGGTTGTCGGTGAAAGCGATAACGACCCCGAGCAGGTAATCACCGACGCCAGCCTCGCCTGCGAGGTAGCCCGCAAGGGCGGGGGCAACCAGGTACACCTGCACTCCGGCGCCGACGACCCGGCCGAGGAATCAGCCTGGCGCGATACCCTGGAGGACGCCCTGGCCCAGGACCGGCTGTATATGGTCTTCATGCCGGTTGCCGGCCTCCGGGGCGCGAACGGCGAACGCTACGAGGTGCGGGTACGGCTGCGCGGCGACGCCGGCGAGGAACGCTTGCCCAGGGAGTTCATCGGCGCCGCCGAACAGCTCGGCCTCATGCCGGCCATCGACCGCTGGGTCATCCGGCACGCGGCAGAGCAGGTGGCAGCCCGTCTCAAGATGGGCCTCGACACGGTGCTGTTCGTCAAACTCTCGGGCCCGACCCTGGTCTCCGGGGAACTGCTCCCGTTTCTCACCCGGCTGCTCGACGAGACGGGCATCCCCGGGCGACACCTGAACTTTCAGGTCAACGAGCCGGTGGCCGTCACGCAGCTCAACGATGCCCGTGAGGCGTTCCGCGGGCTCAAGGAGCTGGGCTGCGGGTTCACACTGGATCACTTCGGTAGTGGGTTGAATCCGTTTCAGCTGGTCAAGCATCTCCCGGCTGACTTCCTGAAGCTGGATCGCTCGCTGATCGACCACATGAACGACTCGGAAGAAACGCAGGAACGGATACGGGCAATCATCGACAATGCCCACGCCATGCAGAAGCAGGTGATCAGCGGTTACGTGGAAGACGCCGGCACCCTGGCGCAGCTCTGGCAGCACGGGATCGACTACGTGCAGGGCAATTTCCTGCAGCCACCCGCCCAGGAGATGAGCTTCGACTTCTCCGGCATGGTGATCTGAGCCGGCCTGCCGGAACGGCGAAGCCTGCCCGCAGCGCATCCGACGACGCACCCGCGCTGACCGTTCCTGCGGCAGGCTGCCGGCACCCCCCCGGCAGACATGCCCCGTTCCGTTCCACGGGCGCCCTCCCCCACGGCGCCCGCCATGCGTGGCATTAGCGCTGCATACCGCGAAGTGCGGCTATGCGCTCCTCCAGAGGCGGATGGGACATGAACAGCCGGGCCAGGCCGGACTTGCCGCCATTAATCCCGAAGGCACGCATCTCGTCCGGGAGGTTCGACTCTCCGGCGCTGCGTTGCAGCCGCTCCAGGGCGGCGACCATCTTTTCACGTCCCGCCAGCCGCGCACCACCGGCGTCGGCGCGGAATTCCCGCTGCCGGGAGAACCACATCACGACCACGGAAGCGGCGATTCCCAGTACCATCTGCGCAATCAGGTAGGTGATGAAGAACCCCGGACCGTGGCCACCGCGGCTCTTGAAAACCGCCTGGTCAACGAAACGGCCGATGATATGGGCGAGAAACACCACGAAGGTATTCATTACGCCCTGCACCAGGGTCAGCGTCACCATGTCGCCATTGGAGATATGGGCGATCTCGTGCCCGATCACCGCCTCTGCCTCGTCCCGCTTCATGCCGCGGAGCAGACCGGTGCTGACCGCCACCAGCGAACTGTTCCGCCGTGCCCCGGTCGCGAAGGCATTGATCTCCGGCGCATCGTAGACGGCCACTTCCGGCATGCCGATGCCTTCCTGGCGCGCAAAGCGACGCACCGTCTCCACCAACCACTGTTCCACCTCGTTGCGGGGCTGTTCGATCACCTTGGCGCCGGTCATGCGCTTGGCGATCATCTTCGACATGGCGAGATTGATGAAGGCACCACCGAATCCGATGAGCCCGGCGACGATCAGCAAGCCGAGATGATCGATGCCTCCCGTCGCATCCACCGTGGACACTCCGAACACGGAGTACAGGATCATCAGGGCGATACCCAGAACGAACATGACGGCCAGGTTGGTCATGATCAGCAGGCCTACTCGCTTCATGCGCACTACTCCGATAGCTGGTGGAATTGCCACTGTCTAGATAGGGCCTGGCCCCGGGAACTTCAAGCCGGCGCGATAGCAGCCACGCGCTGGAACCCCCGCGGAAGCAGGATCCCCCGGCGGCCGCGTCCCGCCGTAAACGGTTCCAGATCCGCCCCCCGGAGGGTGAGGGTGCGTTTGCCGGAAGCGAGGACCAGTCCCGACTCGGGGGCAATGGCGGCAACGCCGACAAGGATCTCCTCCCGCGCCCGCACCCTGTCCGCAGGTATGCCGATGATCTTGTTGCCCTTGCCCTTGGCAAGCCTGGGCAGCTCGGCCACTGGAAACACCAGCAGGCGTCCGGCGCTCGAAACCGCCGCGAGCAGATCCCGGTCCGGTGCCCGGATCCTGGCCGGCGGCAGCATGGCCGCTCCCTGCGGCAGGTTGAGAACCGACTTGCCGGCGCGGTTCTTTGCCTGCAGATCGCCGAGCGTGGTGACGAACCCGTAGCCGGCGTCGCTCGCCACGATCCAGGCGTCGCGGTCGTCACCTGCGATCACGTGGGTAAAGCGGGCACCGGCCGGCGGCGTTAGGCGTCCGGTCAGGGGCTCGCCCTGGCTGCGTGCCGAGGGGAGCGTATGCGCGGCCACGGAATAGGAGCGGCCGGTGGAGTCAAAGAATACCGCCTGCCGGTTGCTGCGGCCACGGGCGTGGTCAAGATAGGCGTCCCCTGCCTTGTAGCTCAGGGAATGCGGCTCGACCTCATGACCCTTGGCCGCCCGCACCCAGCCCTTCTCCGAGAGCACTACGGTCACCGGCTCACTCGGAACCAGTGCCGCCTCGTCCAGCGCCCGGGCGCTGTCACGCTCGACAATCGGCGAACGCCGCTCGTCGCCGTACTTCTCGGCGTCCTCGACCAGCTCGTCCCGTACCAGCCGGCGCAGGCGCCGATCGGAGCCCAGGGTTTCCCGGAGGGAATGCCGCTCGGATTCCAGCTCGTCCTGCTCGCCACGGATCTTCATCTCCTCCAGGCGGGCAAGATGACGCAGCTTCAGCTCGAGGATCGCTTCGGCCTGGGTATCGGAGAGACCGAAGCGTTTCATGAGGACCGGCTTCGGCTGATCCTCCTCGCGGATGATGGCGATGACCTCGTCGATGTTCAGGTAGGCGACGAGCAGCCCTTCGAGCACGTGCAGCCTGGCTTCCACCTTGTCGAGCCGCCATTGCAGGCGGCGGCGCACCGTAGTCTGCCGGAACTCCAGCCACTGGGAGAGCATCTCCCGGAGTGGCAGTACCTGCGGGCGGCCATCCAGACCGATGACGTTGAAGTTCACCCGGTAGGTCTTCTCCAGGTCGGTGGTGGCGAACAGATGCCCCATGACCTCGTCCACGTCCACCCGGTTCGATCGCGGCACGATCACCAGACGGGTCGGGTTCTCGTGATCGGATTCATCCCGCAGGTCTTCCACCAGGGGCAGCTTCCTGGCCTGCATCTGGGCGGCGATCTGCTCCAGCACCTTGCTGCCGGAAACCTGGAAAGGAAGGGCGGTGACCACGATGTCGCCATCCTCCTTCTGGTAACGGGCGCGCATGCGCAATCCCCCGGTCCCCTTTTCGTAGAGGCGGCGGATCTCCTCCCCGGGAGTGATGATCTCCGCTTCCGTCGGGAAATCCGGTCCGCGCACATGCTCCAGCAGCTCATCCAGACCGGTGGTGGGCGCCTCCAGCAGGCGGATGCACGCCCTCGCCACCTCCCGCAGGTTGTGCGGGGGAATATCGGTTGCCATGCCCACAGCGATGCCGGTGCCGCCGTTGAGCAGCACGTTGGGGAGGCGCGCGGGCAGCAGGGAGGGTTCCTCCATGGTGCCGTCAAAGTTGGGCACCCAGTCCACGGTTCCCTGGCCCAGCTCCGCAAGCAGGCTCTGGGCATACCGGGTCAGCCGGGATTCGGTATAGCGCATCGCGGCAAAGGACTTGGGGTCGTCCGGCGATCCCCAGTTCCCCTGCCCGTCCACCAGCGGGTAGCGATAGGAAAACGACTGGGCCATGAGCACCATGGCCTCATAGCATGCGGAATCGCCATGAGGGTGGAACTTGCCCAGCACGTCCCCCACGGTTCGGGCGGATTTCTTGTACTTGGCCAGGGCCGAGAGCCCGAGCTCCGACATGGCGTACACGATCCGGCGTTGAACCGGCTTGAGCCCGTCGCCAACGCTGGGCAGGGCACGGTCCAGGATCACGTACATGGAATAGTCCAGGTACGCCTTCTCGGTGAACTCCCTGAGGGGGCGGGATTCGAAGTCCGGGTACTGCACGGTGGAATCCGTCATGGATATCAGCCTTGTGGGAATCTCACGGTTGCGTCGGCGCCTGCGGTTCAGGGCACGACATCGGCAAGGTTGCCCTTGCTCTCCAGCCAGGCCTTGCGGTCGGCGGCAGCCCGCTTGCCCAGCAACATGTTCATCAATCGATCCGTATCCTCCGCCGAATCCACGGTCAGCTGCACCAGTCGCCGGGTGTCCGGGTTCATGGTGGTCTCCCGCAACTGCACGGGATTCATCTCACCCAGGCCCTTGAAACGGGTCACGGCCACCTTGCCCTTGAGCCGTTCCGCCTCGATACGGTCGAGAACGCCCTGGCGTTCATGATCATCCAGGGCGTAGAAGGTCTGCTTGCCCACGTCGATGCGATACAGCGGCGGCATGGCAACGAAGACGTGGCCGGCGCGGACCACCGCCGGGAAGTGCTTCAGGAACAGCGCGCAGAGCAGCGTGGCGATGTGGGCCCCGTCGGGGTCCGCATCGGCGAGGATGCATATCTTGCCGTAGCGGAGCTTGCCAAGGTCCGGCGAACCCGGCTCGATGCCCAGCGCCACGGCGATATCATGGACTTCCTGGGAAGCCATGACCTCACCGGAGTCCACCTCCCAGGTATTGAGGATCTTTCCCCGCAACGGCATGACCGCCTGGAAGTCACGGGCCCGGGCCTGCTTCGCGGACCCCCCGGCGGAATCCCCTTCCACCAGGAAGAGTTCGGTCCGGCGCAGATCCTGCGCCGTGCAGTCGGCCAGCTTCCCGGGGAGTGCCGGCCCCGAGGTCACCCGCTTGCGCGCCACCTTCCGCGACGAGCGCATCCGCCGGTTGGCGGCGCTCAGGGTGAGCTGCACGATCTCCTCGGCGGCGTCCACGTGCTGATTCAGCCAGAGGCTGAACGCGTCCTTGACCACGCCGGAGACGAATGGTGCGCACTCCCGGGAGGACAGCCGCTCCTTGGTCTGTCCGGAGAACTGCGGATCCTGGAGCTTGACGGAGAGGACAAAGCTGATCTGCTCCCAGACATCCTCCGGGGCGATGCGCACCCCTCGCGGAAGCAGGTTGCGGAACTCGCAGAACTCGCGGATCGCTTCCGTGAGCCCGGTGCGCAGGCCGTTGACGTGGGTGCCGCCCTGGGCGGTGGGTATCAGGTTGACATAGCTCTCCTGCACCACTTCTCCGCCTTCCGGCAGCCAGACGACGGCCCATTCCGCCTGCTCGGTGGTGCCGCGCATGTCGCCGGTGAAGGGCTGATCCGGCAGCCGCGGCAGGTCCACCAGAGCGCTGGCCAGGTAGTCCCGGAGCCCACCTTCGTAGACCCAGACGGTCTCTTCCCCGCTCGCCTCCTCATGGAAGATCACTTCCAGCCCCGGGCAGAGCACTGCCTTGGCCCGGAGCACGTGGCGCAGCTTCGGCACGGAAAAACGGGCGGAGTCGAAATAGCCGGCATCCGGCCAGAAGCGCAGCGTGGTGCCGGTGTTGCGCCTGCCCACCGGGCCAAGAGGCGTCAGGTCCTGGACCTTATCGCCGCTCTCGAAGACGATCAGCGACTCCTGGCCGTCCCGGCGAATCCGCGCCTCGAGCCGCCGGGAGAGCGCGTTCACCACCGACACGCCCACGCCGTGGAGACCGCCGCTGAACTGGTAGTTCTTGTCGGAGAACTTGCCGCCGGCGTGCAGCCGGCTCAGGATCACCTCCACTCCCGGTGCGCCCTCTTCCGGGTGCACGTCGACGGGCATGCCCCGGCCATCGTCGCAGACTTCCAGCGAGCCGTCGGTGAATAGGGTCACCCTGATCTGACGGGCATGGCCGGCGATCGCCTCATCGACACTGTTGTCGATCACTTCCTGGGCGA
>SLLM01000417.1 GCA_007134055.1 Ectothiorhodospiraceae bacterium
ACCCGGTCTCTTCCAGATCCGCCATGACGTTGCGGATGCTGGCGGGGCTGAGGTCGAGCCCCGACTCCCGTGTCAGGGTGCGCGACCCGACCGGCTGCCCGTCGCGGATGTAACGCTGCACCATCACCTTGAGCAGGTGCTGCGCGCGCTCGTCGAATTGCGAAGCGGATCTCCTGCTGGGCATATCGTTGGCGTCCAGTTGAGTTAGCACTCTTCACAATCGAGTGCTAACCGACGCTAGCAATACGCACACCGGCTGTCAATTGCACGGCAACGCATGCGCCGGTTGCCGGCAGCGGCCACTGGCGGTCCACGGGGGAACGTTAGTAAGCTCTCACACCTGCCCTCGAGGAAGGCGCCAGTATGAGCATACGCTTCGCGACGATCGCCATCACGGGAAAGACCGTTGACAAGCCGGTCAACAGCATGGTCACACGGCTGGTGGAACACCTCTCCGGCAGCGGTCGCCGGGTCCTGGTGGAGGCCGGTATGTTCGGGCGCCGCAAGCCTCCGGCGAATGCCGAGGTGCGTGCGGTCCCGGAACTTGTACAGGAGGCGGACCTGGTCATCTCCGTAGGCGGGGATGGCACCCTTCTACGTACCTCCCGCCTGCTGGCCGGGCGGGATACGCCGCTCATGGGCATCAACCTGGGCCGGCTCGGCTTCCTGGTGGACGTGTCGCCGGACAACATGGGCGATGTCGACGCGATCCTGGCGGGGAATTTCGTCACCGACGAACGGATCCTGCTGGAGGCGCGGGTATCCAACGGCCAGACCGTGGAGTCCGAAGGGCTTTCCCTCAATGACGTTGTCATCCACCGCTGGAACACCGCCCGCATGGTGGAAATGGAGGTGCGCGTCGAGGGAGAGCTGGTGACGCGGCTGCGCAGCGACGGGCTTATCATCGCCACTCCCACCGGCTCCACCGCCTACGCCATGGCCACCGGCGGTCCGATCGTGCATCCGGGGCTGGATGCGCTGCTGCTGGTGCCGGTGGCCCCGCACAGCCTGAGCAATCGGCCGGTGGTCCTCCCGGGAAGCGTCAACGTGGAAATCAGCGTGCTGGGCGGCGACAGCAAGCGGGTTCGGGTGAGTTGCGACAGTCACGAGGAGCTCCCCCTGCACCCCGGCGGCGTACTCACGGTGAGCCGTAGCCCGCGGCGGGTCACCGTGCTCCATCCACCAGGATACCGGTACTTCGAGATCCTGCGGGCGAAACTGCGCTGGGGTGACGGCGGCAGCGCCTGAACGCCCTCAAATCCGCCGACGCCTTCCGCTACACTCATGGCTCGACCGAGCGACCACTGCCGCGAACACCCGGTTCGCTCAATTCACAACCAATCGGGAAAGAATGCTCAACCATCTGGTCATACGCGACTTTGCCATCGTCGAGCGACTGGAGCTCGACTTCAGTCCGGGCATGACGGCCTTGACCGGGGAGACCGGCGCCGGCAAATCCATACTGCTCGATGCCCTGGGTCTCACCCTGGGCGATCGGGCGGCGGCGGACAGCATCCGCGCGGGAGCGGACAAGGCGGAGGTTGCCGTGGCATTCGACATCTCTGCGATGGAAGGGGTACACCAATGGTTGCTCGATCACGACCTGGATGAAGGTGGCGAATGCCAGCTACGCCGCGTGATCCAGGGCAACGGGCGCTCCCGAGGTTACGTCAATGGGCGCCCGGTGCCGCTGCAGCTTCTGCGGGAACTCGGCGAGCAGCTCGTGGACATTCACGGGCAGCACGAACACCAGTCGCTGATGAAGCGGGAGATCCAGCGCAACATCGTCGATGCCTACGCCGGCAACGAGGAGATACTGGGGCAACTCGCCGGGCTGCATGCCCGCACGGTGGAAATCGAGCAGACCATGCAGCGCCTGGCCGGGGAGCACGGAAGCAGCGTGGAACGCCACGACCTGCTCTCCTACCAGCTCCAGGAACTTGAAACCCTGGATCTGGAACCCGAGGCCATCAGCGCCCTCGATGAGGAGCACCGACGCCTGTCCAACGCCGGGGAACTGCTTCAGGCGACCCGGATGCTGCTGGGCCTGCTGTACGAGGATGAAACCTCCGCCCAGGGGATGCTGGGGCATGCCCGACGCACCCTGGAGGAGCACGCCGACAAGGATGCCGTCTTCGCCGAAGTTGCCGAGTTGATCAACCAGGCCCTGCTCCAGCTCGACGAGGGTGTCGACGTGCTGCGTCGGCACGTGGACGCCCTGGAACTCGATCCGGCCCGCCTGGAGGAAGTGGAAGCGCGACTGGGCAATCTCAACGATCTGGCCCGCAAGCACCGGGTCCGACCGGAAGAACTCACAAACATAAGAGATGGCCTAAGAAGAGAACTGGATGAGATTGATAATTCGGAAGAAAAATCCAGATTCCTCGAACTGGAACTCCAGCAGATCCGTGACCGCTACATGGAACTGGCCGGCGATCTGCGCGAGCGGCGCCAACACGCCGCCGCCGAACTCGACGAAGAGGTCACCGGCTTCCTGCAGGAACTCGGCATGCAGGGAGCCGCTTTCCGGGTTGCCGTCGAGCCCGTGACCGGTGATCAGCTCAAGGCCCACGGCCTCGACCGGATCAGCTTCCTGGTCCGGACCAATGCGGGCCAGGGGTTCGGCCCCCTGCAGCGTATCGCCTCCGGCGGCGAGCTCTCCCGCATCAGCCTCGCAATACAGGCAGTTGCGGCCAACAGCACGAGTATCCCGACACTGATCTTCGATGAGGCGGATGCCGGGATCAGCGGCGGAGTGGCAGAGGTGGTCGGCAGGCTGCTGCGGAGATTGGGGACAAGCCACCAGGTGCTTTGCGTGACCCATCTGCCACAGGTCGCCTCCCAGGCCCACCGGCATCTTCAGGTACGCAAGCACAGCGAGCGGAATCACACCGCAACCTCGGTGGTGCCGCTGGTGGACGACTCCCGTATACAGGAGATTGCGCGCATGCTCGGCGGAATGGAGATCACCGACGCCACGCTCACCCATGCCCAGGAGATGGTTGCCCGGGCCGGAGACGCCTGAGGTGGCGTCCTATTCAGCTTCCTGGCAGGCGGAGCACAGGCCGTAGAGGATGAGCGAATGGTCGGTGATGCGGAATCCCATCTGGGCCGCAACCTGTTCCTGCCGCTCCTCGATCACTTCGTCGTAGAACTCCTCGATCGCGCCGCAGCGTACGCAAACCAGGTGATCGTGGTGGCTGCCCTCGTCCAGCTCGAAGATCGACTGACCGCCCTCGAAATGATGGCGCTGAACCAGGCCCGCGGATTCGAACTGGGTGAGGACGCGATAGACGGTGGCAAGGCCGATATCCTCGCCCGAGTCCATCAAGGCCTTGTACACGTCTTCGGCGGACAGGTGCCGGTTGTTGCTGTTCTCCAGCATCTCCAGGATTTTCATCCGCGGCAAGGTGACCTTGAGACCCGCTTTTCTGAGATCCTTGGATTCCACGCTACCCCCGATCGATCACGTGTACTGAGTGGGATTTCCGGGAACCCGGGGTTCCCGCCATCGGTCTATTCCGGATGCTACGCCCGCTGGGC
>SLLM01000368.1 GCA_007134055.1 Ectothiorhodospiraceae bacterium
CGCCTCCCGGGCCCGCTCATCCAGCAGGTGCCTGGAGTAGTCGAAGTGCAGATCGTCCAGCGTAACCGCGAACCGCTCCGCGCGCGCCGGATCGGCACTGAACAGTGCGCCGATGCGCGTTCCCTGAAGCTCCGTCGCCAGCGCTTCCAGACGCTGCCACGCCGTTGCGGTCACAGATAGGCTCCCCGTGCGTCGTGATGCCCTGCCGCAAGGCTGCCCGGATCAGGCGGCTCCGGCCGTGAACCGGCGCACACTGTCGCCACGGCCCACGGCATAGTAGGTAAACCCCTGATCGGAAAGCCGCTGCGGGTCGTAAAGATTGCGGCCATCGACGATGACCGGACTGCGCAGGGCAGCGCGCAGCCGCCCGAAGTCCGGACTGCGGTATACCTGCCACTCCGTGCATACGGCCAGCAGATCCGCACCGTCGAGGGCCTCGTAGGGGTTGGCGCAAAGGCGCAGCCGCTCATCCTCCCCGTAGATGCGGCGCACCTCGTCCATGGCCTCCGGATCATGTGCCCGCACCCGGGCACCGGCATCCCACAGGGCTTCCATGAGAGCGCGGCTGGGCGCTTCCCGCATGTCGTCGGTGTTGGGCTTGAAGGCAAGTCCCCAGAGCGCCACTACCCGGCCCTCCAGATCCCCGTGGTAGTGCTCCAGGATCCGCCGGAAGAGCAGCGTCTTCTGCCGGGCGTTCACCGCCTCCACTGCGTCCAGGATCAGCGGCGGGAAATCCACGTCCCGGGCGGTGCGCGCCAGGGCCTTGACGTCCTTCGGAAAACAGGAGCCGCCGTAGCCGCACCCCGGGTAGATGAAATGGTAGCCGATGCGCGGGTCCGAGCCGATCCCGTGGCGCACCGCCTCGATATCGGCGCCAAGGCGCTCTGCCAGTCCCGCGAGTTCGTTCATGAAACTGATCTTGGTGGCGAGCATGGCGTTGGCGGCATACTTGGTCAGTTCGGCCGAACGCACGTCCATGACGATGAGCTTGTCGTGACTGCGGCTGAAGGGGCGGTAGAGCTCCCGCATCAGTTCCGTGGCGCGCTCGTCGTCGCTGCCGACGATGATACGGTCCGGTTTCATGAAGTCGGCGATGGCCGCGCCTTCCTTGAGGAACTCCGGATTCGACACAACGCTGCACGGCACCGATACCCCCCGTTCGCGCATCGCCGCCAGCAGCGTCTCGCGGACCTGATCGGCGGTACCCACCGGCACCGTGGACTTGTCCACCACGACCCGGTAGCCGTCAATGTGTTCACCAATGGCGCGGGCCACCGCGAGCACGTACTGCAGATCGGCGGAACCGTCCTCGTCCGGAGGGGTGCCCACGGCGATGAACTGCACCAGCCCGTGGGCCACGGCGGCGCGGATATCCGTGGTGAAGCGCAGGCGGCCGGCGGCACGGTTGGTGGCAATGACATCATCCAGCCCCGGTTCGTGGATCGGTACCTCGCCGCGGTTAAGCCGCTCCACCTTGGCCTGGTCCACATCCATGCAGAGCACATCATTGCCGGCGTCCGCCAGGCAGGCACCGGTAACCAGACCGACGTAGCCACTACCGAAGATCGTGATATTCATGATCCGTAATACTCTCGATACCAGTCGACGAACCGTCTGACACCGACTTCCACCGGCGTTGACGGGCGGTAGTCGACGTCCTGCACCAGGTCGTCCACATCCGCGTAGGTGTCCGGCACGTCACCGGGCTGCAATGGCAGCAGGTTGCGCTCGGCCTTGCGTCCCAGCGCCTCCTCCAGCACCTCGATGTAATGCAGCAGTTCCACCGGACGATTGTTGCCGATGTTGTAGACCCGGTAAGGGGCCAGGCTGGTCCCCGGGTCCGGATTGTTGCCGTCCCATTCGGGATTCGGGGAAGCGACATGATCCAGCGTGCGGATCACCCCCTCGACGATATCGTCGACATAGGTGAAATCCCGCCGATGGCGGCCGTAATTGAAGACGTCGATGGGTTCCCCGGCGAGGATCTTCCGGGTGAAGAGAAACAGCGCCATGTCCGGCCGTCCCCACGGACCGTAGACGGTGAAGAACCGCAGGCCGGTGGTGGGCAGGCCGTAGAGGTGGGAGTAGGTATGGGCCATCAGTTCGTTGGCCTTCTTGCTGGCGGCATACATGGACAACGGATGGTCCACGTTGTCATGCACGGAGAACGGCATCCCCCGGTTGGCCCCGTAGACGGAACTGGAGGAGGCATACACCAGGTGCTTCACGCCGCCATGGCGACACCCCTCCAGTATGTTCATGAACCCCACCAGATTGCTGTCCACATAGGCATGCGGATTTTCCAGCGAGTAACGCACGCCGGCCTGCGCCGCCAGGTGCACCACCCGGTCGAAGCCCTCGCCGGCGAACAGCTCCTCCATCCCCGGCCGGTCGGCCACGTCCATCTTCACGAAACGGAAGCGCTCCGCGGGCTGCAGGCGCGCCAGGCGCGCCTCCTTCAGAGTGACGTCGTAGTAGTCATTGAGGTCGTCCAGCCCGACCACGGCATCGCCACGGTCGAGCAGTACCCGGCTGACGGCGGAACCGATGAAACCGGCGGCTCCGGTCACAAGTATTTTCATGCCTGTCTGCTCCAGATTCGCTGCCGGTCCTTGTCGCAGCCCGCAACGGTTGGCGCTTCGCCGGCGGACCCGGCCCTGTTCACGCAGAGCGTACTACTCCGGCAGGTGGCGTTCCATCCACGCGACACTACCGTCCATCGGCGGGCGTGCGGGGCCAGAATACGCCTCCACAGCCTCGCAGACCATCGCGGGAGCAGCACCATGAACCGGCAGCAGCGCCGCACAGGGCGAAACCGCGGGGGATAAGTCAGGTCCGGGAAGACCCTGGAGCGGGGCATCGGCCTGCACCGCCAGGGGAATCCGGACGCTGCGGAGCCCGCCTGCCGGGAGGTGCTGCAATTACGGCGCAGCCAACGGAACAACGGCCAGGACCTCCCTTGCTCAGCATCCCGTTAGCCTTGCACGGAACATTGCCAGGGCGCGGCATCGTTGCGCGGCGTGCCGCCCGCGCGCAAACGCAATCGTCGCCCCGTGCAACGCAGTCCCCGAACAGGTCCGCTCAGGTAGTACAATCGCCGGGTCGGGGTGCATCCGGCGCCGACCCGATGGGCATCTGGCCTCGTCCATGTGCTGCCGGGGCGGCGGTTGCTGCATCCCTGGACCTTTCAGCAAGTATCCCGCAACAGGAGACACATGCCATGCAACTGCAGGATTCCTCGCTCTGGCGTTCGCAATGCCTGATCGACGGCGAGTGGGTGGACGCCGACAGCGGCCAGAGTCTGCGGGTCAGCAATCCCGCGGACGGTTCGGAGCTCGGCACGGTGCCGCGGATGGGCGCGGCGGAAACCCGTCGCGCGATCGAGGCGGCCAACCGGGCGCTGCCCGCCTGGCGCGCCCTCACCGCCGGCGAGCGCGCCCGCGTGCTCAAGCGCTGGCACGCGCTGATCCTCGAGCACCTCGATGACCTGGCCCGCATCATGACCTCCGAACAGGGCAAACCCCTGGCGGAAGCG
>SLLM01000319.1 GCA_007134055.1 Ectothiorhodospiraceae bacterium
AGCCGCAGTTGCCGAAGCTCATGGCGGCGAAAAAGCTGCGCGGCCGCTCGAAGCGGAGATAGCTGTTGGCCACCGAGTTGATGTTGCCGATGTCGGTGGACACCATGACGTCCTTCGGCATGGCCCGCTCAAGCTCACGCAGGACCTGGCGGGGATGCAGCCATTTCCCGCCTTCCTTCTTGTGCTCCTCGATCACATCCAGGCTGTAGGCGTCGCGCTCGTGGGTCCAGTCGTCGAGTTCCTTCTCCCAGGCATCCTTCTCGGCCTTGATCGTGGCGGCGCGCTCGTCGCGGGTGGCGTCGCAGTCCAGGGTGCGATCCCGCAGGCGCTCGGCAAGGGCCACGGAGGCAGCCTTGGCATCGCCGCAGATGCCCACCGAGACCTTCTTCACCAGGCCGATCATGTCCGCCCGGGCATCGATCTGGATGACCTTGGCATCCTTCGGCCAGTAGTCCAGGCCGTGCTGAGGCAGGGTGCCGAACGGTCCGAGACGGGAGCCCAGCGCGATCACCACGTCCGCCTGGGAGATCAGCTTCATGGCCGCCTTGGAGCCCTGGTAACCCAGCGGGCCGCACCATAGCGGATGGCTGGCCGGGAACGAGTCGTTGTGGAGATAGCTGTTCACCACCGGTGCGCCGAGACGCTCGGCCAGCGCCTTGCACTCTTCCACCGCATCGCCCTGAACCACGCCGCCGCCGGAAATGAGGACCGGGAACCTGGCCTTGGCGAGCAGGTCCGCCGCCTCGTTCAGGCTGTTCTCGCCACCGGCACCACGCTCGATGTGGATGGGCTTCGGAACCTCGGCCTCGATCTCCCCGTAGAAGAAATCGCGCGGGATGTTCAGCTGGGCCGGCCCCAGGTTGTTCATGGCGCGGTCGAAGCAGCGGCCGGTGAACTCGGCCATCCGCTTGGGGTTGTTGACGTGGCCCTGGTAAACCGTGAACTCCTCGAACATCGGGAGCTGGTTGGCTTCCTGGAAGCCACCGAGGCCCTGGCCCATGGTGCCGGTCTCGGGGCTGACGATGACCACGGGGCTATGCGCCCAGTAAGCCGCGGCAATGGCGGTCACGGAGTTGCTGACGCCGGGGCCGTTCTGGCCGATGAGAACGCCGTGGCGGCCGCTGGCCCGCGCGTACCCGTCCGCCATGTGGCCGGAACCCTGCTCGTGAACCACGGGGATGAAGCGGATGCCCGCGGGAGCGAAGATGTCCATGGCATCCATGAACGCCGAGCCCATGATGCCGAAGATGTCGGTGACGCCGTTGGCCACCATGGTCTCCACGAAAGCCTCCGATGGAGTCATCTTCTGCACGCCGCTGGCCACGGTGCGACCGTCCCCGGTACTTGCCGCGGTAGCGAGGGCAGATGCGCCTTGTTTCGTCATGATCCCGGTCTCCTGTGTGGCTAGGCGGATTATAATTTGGTACGAAGCGTTCCATAAAACGATACAGGTTCGAAACTGTAGGTCAGGAGCGCCGACCCGTCAACCGTGAGTTACAGAAAATGGAACAAATTGGATCGAATATTGTTGTTTGTTCGGAAACCGGGGAGTAGTGCCTCGTCGCCGGACGAAGCGGGGTGTCCGGTGAGCGGATACCCGGGGTGAGAGCGGTTCCATCGGCCTGGGCGGACCAGGCGTACACGAAGTGCCGCCATGACCCGGCGTCACTCCCGCATGCGCAGGATGCTGTTGATCTGTTCCGCGGTGGCCCGGAGTTCCGTGAGCAACGACTCCAGCAGCTCGGGTTGCTCCACCCGCGTCGGTTGCATGCTGAGGTTCATGGCTGCGATGGTGCGGCCCGCACGGTTGATGAGCGGGACGGCGATACCGGCGATTCCCTCTTCCAGCTCCCGCGACACCAGGGACCAGCCCTTCGCGCCGTCCTCGCGGATCCGCTGCCGGAGCGTCTCCGCGTCGGTTACGGTATACGGCGTGAACCGGGTCAGTTGTACCGTGCCGAGATAATGCTCCAGCGCCTCCTCCGGCAGCGCAGCCAGCTGCACACGCCCCATGGAGATGGCGTGGGCGGGGATGCGACTGCCTACGTTCAGCGAACTGGTCAGGATACGCCGGGTGGGCACCCGGCTTACGTAGACCACGTCATGCCCGTCCAGCACGGAAACCGAGCAGGACTCGTGCACGCGCTCGACAAGATCCTCCATGTAGTGCTGGGCAAATCCCCATAGCTCCATGGAGGAAAGGTAGGAGTATCCGAGGTCCAGGATCCTGGGTGTCAACGAGAAGTACTTGCCGTCCATGGTGACGTAGCCGAGTTCCCTGAGCGTATGCAGGAGTCGGCGGGCGGTCGCACGGGTCATGCCGGAGCGGTGGGCTACATCGGTGAGCGTGAGACGGCGGGCGTCCTCGCCGAATGCCTTGATGACGGCAAGCCCGCGGGCGAAGGACTGGACGAACAGTCCCGAAGGTTCCGGATCGTTGTTCGCAGTACGCACATTAATTCCTTTTACGCACAAATTCTTGACGTGTGCGGTGGATCGTGCCTAACTTGTTCGTATATAGAACGCTTGTTCACTGTGCGAACATTTTATGGGTAATGCGACTGTCTTTCAAGATGTGCGAGTGCTCGATCTCTCCCGGGTGCTCTCCGGTCCCTACGCCACCATGATGCTGGGCGATCTCGGCGCGGATGTCTGGAAGATCGAACCGGTGTCCGGGGACCCGACACGGACCTTCAAGCCACCTGCCATCGGTGGCGAGGCCGCCTATTACCTGTCGTTGAACCGGAACAAGCGTAGCCTCTGCCTGAACTTCCGCCACCCTGCTGCCGTGGATGTACTGACCAGGCTGGCAGCCGGGGCCGATGTGCTGGTGGAGAACTTCCTGCCGTCGGTGAAGGAGCAACTGGGAATCGGGTACGAAGCCCTGGCGGCGGACAATCCCCGGCTGATCTACTGCTCCATTTCCGGATTCGGCCAGGATGGCCCGAACGCGAATGCTCCCGGCCTGGACAACATCTTCCAGGGCCGGGCCGGGCTCATGATGGTCACCGGCGACGGCGAGCGCCCCATGAAGGTCGGGGAACGCATCGCCGATGTGATTGCGGGGCTGAACGCGTCGCAGGCCATCAGCGCCGCCCTCTATGCCCGGGAGCGCAGCGGAACCGGGCAGTACATCGAGCTTTCGCTGGTCGACTGCCTGATTGCCGCCCAGGCGCCGATGATCTCGTACTACTTCGCTACCGGCACGCAACCGCCGGCGCAGGGCAACCGCTCCATCTTCACCGCACCGTGCAATACGTACGAAACCGCGGACCGGCCGATCAACCTCTGTGTGGCCGTGGACAAGCACTGGAAGATCCTGTGCGAGACACTGGGTCTGCATGCGCTCGCGGATGATCCGCGCTTTCGCAGCAACAGCGACCGGGTGGCCAATGCCGCGGAAATCGATGCTGCGCTCGCTCCGCGGTTCCGGGAGCACGGCGCCGAGCGTTGGCTGCGCTGTCTGGCGGAAGTCGGTGTGCCGGCCGGTCCCGTGCATACCTACGAGGACGTGTTCGACGATCCGC
>SLLM01000116.1 GCA_007134055.1 Ectothiorhodospiraceae bacterium
AAGGTCGGTTACCCACGCCCGGCTGTGGAGTTGCGCCGGACGCGCTCAATCGCTAATGTAATTAAAAGGACTTAAGTCCAGGGAAAGAAAAACAACGGCAGGATGCCTAATGCTTATCATCGACGGCGGTCGCCCGGCCGCCTTTGGCGCGATCATCCTTGCGACCGTCGCCTGCCTGCTCCCGGCGTTGGCCAATGCCGACGGCCTCGCGCCGGGGCTTGACTGGCTTGATCGCCAGAAAGGCGCGGATGGTGTCTACCGCACGGACGAATCCGTTGCCGCGCCGCCACAAGTAGTTGCCGAGGCGACATATACCAGCGCGCTGTTTGCCGAGACGTCGACGGGGCCCGCGCCCGGCGCCCAAGTGCTGCTGGCGGACTGGTCGGTAGAAAACACGGAATTCCTCGCGCTTTATGTGGGTGCGATGGAGTCCGACGCAGATCAGGTCGTAGACCTGTTGCAGGCGCTTCAGGACCGCCAGAACGCTGATGGCGGGTTCGCCGATGCTTCAGGCCATACCAGCGGCGCCCTCCCAACTGCCGCTGTCCTGATTGCGCTTCACCGTGCCAGCGTCGACATCAGGGACGTCATTCAGCCGGCCGCGGCTTACCTCCTGGAGCAGCAACGCGAAGACGGCGGCTGGGCTGACGGCGGCAACGCATCCTCCGTGTACACGACGGCACTGGTCCTGCAGTCCCTGGTTCACTTCTCCGGGCGTTACAACCTGGCAGAGGCAATCGGGAAGGGTGCGGATTTCCTGCTTGCCGCCCGCCAGGCTGATTACGGCTTCGAGTCTGCATGGGAAGGCGCTCGCGCCTTACTGGCGCTGATACCAGCGTTGCCGGATCCGGGAATCCATGGCCCAACGCTGCGCTGGCTCCGCGACCAGCAGTCCGGAAACGGTAGTTGGGACGATGACGTCTATGCCACGGCGCTCGCCCTGCGTGTACTACATGTGGCCGATCGCCTGGCTGATCCCGACAGGGATCCGGATGAGCCTCCGGGAGCGGGGGACTCCGCCCGGGGCATCGTGTCGGGGCGCATCCTCGACGTGACCGACGACTCCCCCCTCACATGGGCGCGTGTCACCGCGCCGGACGTGGCGGAGGCCGACGTCCCGGTGAGCGCCAGTGGTGCCTTTGAACTGATGCTGCCGCCGAGCCAGGATCTGACTCTGGTCTACTCCGCGGAAGGCTTCCTGCAGGCCACGCAGGAAGTCAAGGTCGCCGCTGGCGGCACATTGGACGTCGGTCCGGTTCGGCTTGCCCCCATGCCGAACCGCGGGCGTCTGCTCGGCGGCGTTACCAACCGGGAGGGTGGTGAGGTGATTCCGGGTGCCGTGGTCACCGTCACCGGCGATACCCAGCTGGCCATTCCTGTCGACGGCGCGGGCCGCTACGAGCTGGCACTGCCAGGCGGCTCATACAGCGTCATCGTGGAAGCGGAAGGCTTCCACCCGGTCGCCGCCGATATCGAGCTGTCAGTCGGGCAAACCCTAAGGTTCTCCCCGGCGTTGGTTTCGATCTCCCAACCACCGGACAATGAACCCGGCGCCATCGTCGGGCAGATTCAGGATGCCGACACCGGCGCCCCGCTGGCCGATGCCCAGGTGGAGATTCTCGCGACCGGACGCTTAGTGAGCACGGGTGCCGATGGTCATTTCCGGCTGGACGCGCTGGATGCGGGCACTGTTGAAGTGAGCATCGCCCGTTCCGGTTATCGTGGTGCGAGCTTTACCGTGGTACTTCCTCCATCGACGACGGCGGAGATTGGTGTCGTCGCAATGCCCCGGCTCGAACAAGCCGAAACGAGCCGCCTGCTGGGCACGGTGTCGGACAGCGACAGCGGGGACGCCCTGGTCGGCGCGAGGGTTACGGCGGCTGGCGGCCAGGCCCGGACCGACACATCGGGCCAATTCCTGATCGAGGGCGTGGAAGAGCGCAGGTTCCGGCTGCGGGTGTCCGCGGAAGGTTACGTGTCACGAGAAATTCCCGTGGAGGTGACCGAGCCCGGCGCGCTGCACTTTGCCGTCTCCCTGGAGCCGCATCGACGCGCCGGACTGCTCATTGCCGGCTTCCAGTCCGACCGCAACGAGTACGACGCGCATAACGAAGCGGCGCTCAGTGTTGATCTGGAGAACACGGGGTCCCGGACCCAGGTCTTGCGCCTGTACCTTGCGGTGCTGGATGACGAAGGCAATCAGCTCAGTGAGCGGCCGGTAACGCCGGTGTTCCTGGATGACGACCACCACCATCACGACGGTGACGATCATGGTCACGAACTGAGCTCCGCCCGGATCTCTCTGGAACCCGGTGACCAGTTCACCGAAACCTTCTCCTGGTTTACCGAAGCCAGGCCCCCGGGCCAGTATCAGCTGAAAATCCGAGCCTACGAGGCGTTCAACGGCGACCTTCTCGGTGAGCGCTCGCTGCCGGTGGGAATCAACGAGACCCGACAGATCGAGCTGGTTTCCGTGCGCCCCGAACCGCGCTACCTCACCCAGGGGGCGCAGGACGACGTCAACTTCCAGGTACTGGTGCAGCACCGCTCCAATGTCGCGTTCGCCAGTCAGGTGACTTTCGTACTGCTGGATCCCGATGAGGCGGCGCTATTCACCGGTACGGTTCCGCTGGACCTGGCGCCAGAGCGGATCGACGAGCTGAGAGACCTGCCGGGAACCGCTGTTCAGGCCGAGCAGGCCGGAGAGTATTCGATTCGCATCGTCGACGTCACCGGAGCCGAACCCTTGACCGTCCATGGGCAACCGCTGTTCGTGGCTCCAGGAACCCGGGTGGAGATTCGCCAGGATCGCACACCGGGCAGCATCGCCCCCGATGGAAGCTATCGCATTGATCTGGAGATCCGGCTGGACGGGAAGGAGCAGTGATGATTATCAAGGGCATGGATTGCCGACAGTATTTCTTTCTCGTCCTACTGGCCGCACTACTCTTGCATGCGGCTTCCGGTGCCGAAGCCTCGCACTATCGATTCGGACACCTGACGTGGGAGGCACGGCCGGACATCAGTCCAACGACCGTGGATTTCCGTCTCACCGTGGCGGCACGAAGAACGTTTTATCGCGGTTCTGACGCGGATCGGCGACCGCAGATCGGTGACAGAATCAACGGTGGCACGCTCCAGTTCGGTGACGGTAGCTCGGCCAGCCTTGAGCTGGAGGTCATCGCCTCCAATCCGGAGGAGGACTGGATCATCGGTGTCGCCAGTCAGCGCAACGCACCCTACGACGGCTTCGTCCGCAAGACCTACAGTTCGCCGACGCGCTCTGACGGTCAACCCTGGGTGGTTTCCAATCAGGTCTGCTGTCGTATCGGCGGCCTGAGAACTGCGGGGACCCGATTCCGCGTGCAGGCCGCGGTGGATCTCACGGATCAGTTGAACTCGCCGGTCAGCAACATCTCCCCCATCATTACCTGTGGTCGCGGCGGATTGTGTGCATTTTCGGTACCGGCCGTGGACCCGGATGGCAATGGTCTTGGCTGGCGCCTGGCCACCAGCTCGGAATCGC
>SLLM01000193.1 GCA_007134055.1 Ectothiorhodospiraceae bacterium
AACCTCGGCAGCTTCGGCGCCGCGGCTGGCCACCTACACACCACCCAGTCCACCGTATCCATGCGCATCAGGGAGCTGGAGCGTTCCCTGGGTGTGGAGCTCTTCGACCGCTCTCAGCGCAAGGTCCGGCTCACCCCCAAGGGCCGGGAGCTGTTCGAGTACTCCGGCCGATTGCTGGGCCTGGTCGCCGAGATCGAACATCGCCTGGCGGCACCGGAGTCGGTCACCGGCTACGTCCGTCTCGGTGTGGCGGAAGTCGTCTCCATTACCTGGCTGCCCTGGTTCATCGACGCGATCTCGCAGCGCTACCCACGGGTGCGGCTGGAGATCGACGAGGGACTCACGGCACCGCTGATGGAAAGCCTTGTCGCCGGTGACCTGGATCTCATTCTGGTCCCGGGGCGAACACCTGCCCGCAACATGCTGTCCTGGTCCCTGGGTCGCGTGCAGTTTGCGTGGATGGCGAGTCCGCGGCTTGGTTTCGGCGACCGCCTGCACACGGCCGAGGAACTCTCCCGGTGGCCGGTGATCGGCCTCAAGAAGAGCTCGTATCACACGGGGGTGATCGAGGGCTGGTTCCGGCGCAACAACACCCATTGCCAGTACCTTGCACGCTGCAAGAGCATGGGTGTGGCGGCATCGATGGCGGTCCAGGGGCTGGGAATCAGCTACCTTCCGGTGCGCTGTTACGGTGGTGAGCTCGACCGGGGAGAGCTCCAGGTGGTGCGTACGGACGAGGCCTTTCCTCCGGTGGAATTCATTGCCGCGACGGCCATCGAGGAGGTAAGCCCGTTGCCCGCCTCCCTGGCGGAACTTGCCCGGGAAATCAGTGATTTCGATCCGATGGGGAAGGGAGGTGAATGGTGGGACGGGGCCACAGGGTGAAACGGGGGCAGGCATGAGGGAGTATCCGGTACTGCTCGATGGGCTGCGCACGCCGTTCGGCCGTTTCCAGGGGGCGCTGTCCGGCTGCAGCACCCGGCAACTGAATGCCGCGGTAATCCGGGCGCTACTCGCCCGGCAGCCCGCGCTCGCCACGTGTGACGGCGTGCTGCTGGGTCAGGTGCTGCAGGCGGCCCAGGGCCAGAATCCGGCCCGGCTGGCGGCCAGTGAAGCCGGTTTGCCGTGGACGACCCCGGCCGCCACGGTGAACGCGGTCTGCCCCGCCGGGCTGGTTGCGGTGGCGGACGCATGCCGGAGGATCCACCTGCGCGAGGGCAGCCTGTACGTGGTTGGGGGCGGCGATTCCATGAGTCGCGCGCCCCACGCCGGCGTGCTGCGTCCGGGTCTGCGTGGCGCCGGCGATCTCGCCTTGACCGATACCCTGATCCGGGACGGACTGTGGTGCGGGATTGGTGACGAGGGGATGGGGCCCGTCTCGGAGCGCGCCAATGTAGAGCTCGGCATCAGCCGGGAGGTCCAGGACGAGATCGCGCTGCGCTCCCACCGGCTGGCCGGACAGGCAACGCGGGAGGGCTGGCTTGCCGGCGAGATCCTGCCGCTGGATACCAGGGATTCCCTCCTGAGCCGGGATGAGGGGATCCGCGACACGACGCCGGAGAAACTCGCGAAACTGAAGCCGGCCTTCGTCAACGGCGGGTCCATCACCTCGGGGAATGCCTCGCAGATGAGTGACGGAGCCGCCATTGGCGTGCTGGCATCCGCAGACCGTGCGGAGGCGCTGGGTGCGCAGCCGCTGGCCCGCGTCATCGCCTGGGCGGAAACCGCCGGACCGGACAACACCCTGCACCTGAAGCCCGCGGATGCGGTCCAGCGCGTACTGGAACGTGCAGGAGGGCGACTCGCCGATATCGACCTGTTCGAGATCAACGAGGCCTTTGCCGGTGTGGTCGAGGCCAGCCGTGCCCGCCTCGGGATTCCGCTGGACATCGTCAATGTCCACGGCGGCGCCATCGCCATCGGCCATCCCCTCGGCGGTACGGGCTTCCGGCTGCTGCTCACCCTTGCCCGTGCCCTGGAGCGCAGCGGCGGCCGCTACGGAATCGCCGCCCTTTGCGGCGGTGGTGGTCAGGGCCACGCGGTGCTGATCGAGAACGCGCGTCGCGCCTGAGCTTCATGTCGCGTCGACGACTCCCCTCTCAGTCAGCCGCTGACGGAGCGTCGACGGCTCCGGGGAAATCGTGCCGGCGTAGCGTTCAGTTGTTGTCCGTCGGTATCGTGTCCGGGTCGTGTCGTCGCTGGTGTGCCCGGGCCTGGCGCCGGTTTCCGTCCCAGGCCAACAGCGCCGGCGTAAGCAGCACGGTGATGAGTGTGGCGACTGTCAGTCCGCCAACGATTGCCGTGGCGAGCTGGATCCAGAACTGCCCTGACGGAGCGCCGAAGAACAGGTCGCGGGCCAGGAAGTCCACGGTCATCCCGAAAACCATCGGCAGCAGCCCGACGATGGTGGTCAGGGCGGCCAGCACCACCGGCCGGAAGCGTTCCGAGGCGGCGCGCAGCGCCGCGTCGGTGGCGCCGAGACCGGCACTGCGATGCTCGTTGTAGGCGTCGATGAGAACGATGTTGTTGTTGACCACGATGCCGGCGAGGGCCATGACGCCGATGCCGCTCATGACTACGGAGAAGGGCTCCTGGCGGACCACCAGCCCGAGCAGTACCCCGGCGATCGAGAACACGATGGCGGAGAGCACCAGCAGCCCCTGGAAGAAACTGTTCAACTGCGTCAGCAGCACCAGGAACATCAGGAACAGCGCCACGACGAAGGCGATGACGAGGAAGGTGACCGCCTCCTGCTGATCCTCCACCTCACCGGCGAAGCGCACCGTCACCCCTTCGCCGACCCCCGTGTCCCCGATGGCGCGGTTCAGCGTTGCCAGTTCGGCGGCAACCGTGGTTCCCGGCGCGAGGCCTGCGGATACCGTCTGCACGTTGCGCCCGTCCACCCGGTTGATGACCGAAGGTGCCGGTGAGGCCACCAGTTCCACGAAGTTGGTGATCGGCATCATGCCGGCGGGGCTGGCAACACGCAGGTCGGCGAGCCGGGCGAAGGTACGGTCTTCTACGGGGTAGCGCAGGCGGATGTCGACCTCGTCCGCCGCGAATTCCGGCAGGTAGGAGCCGAGCAGCAGGCCGCTGGTCAGCAGTTGCACGGTGTTCCCCAGGGAGTTGATGTCGACCCCGTATCGTGCGGCCTGCTCGCGGTCCACCTCCAGACGCACCTCCGGTTGTGGCACGGGAACATCACTGGAGACATCGACGAACGTCCCCTGTGCCTCCATCAGTGCCTGCAGGCGCGCCGAGGCCGGTGGCAGCCACTGGCGATCGCGGGCCGAGAGCTCGATTCGGATCGGGCGTGCCGCTGCCGGTCCCGGCCGCTGCTCCTCGATCCGCACCCCCAGGCCCGGGATCTCGTCGGTGGCCGCGCGGACCCGGTCGAGGATCTCCGCGGCGGGCGCGCGTGTGCGCCAGTCGGCGAAATCGACCTGGATGGTGCCGATGATGTCCGGGTCCAGGCTGGCAGCCAGGCGGGCTTCCACTGAACCGATGGTGCGGGCGTACACCCGGTCGATACCCGCCTTGCCGATGACCCGCTCCTCCACCAGGCGTACCAGCCGGTCCGACTCCGCGACCGAGAGGTTGCCGTCGGCCTGGATCTGGACCTGGGCGCGCTCCGGCTCCACCGTCGGGAAGAAGGCCACACCTTTGCCGAACGAGCCGTAGACCGCAAACGCGCCAAGCAGCACCAGCAGACCGAGGCCGATGGCGAATCCGGGTTTCGCCACCACGTAGCGCAGGCAGCGATCGTAGATCCGGGCGCCCGGCACCGGACGCACGGATGAGGGGGGCGTCCGGCTGTCGGGAAACAGCGAGCCGGCCACGGGAACGAACACCAGGGCCATCAGCAGCGCGGCCGTCAGGGTGACGATGACGGTGACGGGGAGGTAGAGCATGAACTGGCCCGCAATCCCGGGCCAGAACAACAGCGGGAAGAACACGGCGAGCGTCGTTGCGGCGGCGGCGATCAGCGGCCAGGACATGCGCTGGGCGGCGGCGAGGAAGGCATCCCGGCGCCCGCGTCCCGCTTCCCGGTAGCGCTCGGCCAGTTCCACCACCACGATGGCGCCATCCACCAGCATGCCGATCACCAGGATCAGGGCGAACAGCACGACGATATTGAGGGTGAAGCCGATCAGGTTGATCGCGAGGATGCCCGCAAGGAACGAGCCGGGGATGGCGACGGCGACCAGCAGCGAGGCGCGCAGCCCGAGTGCCAGGATCACGGTGAGGACCACCAGCAGTATGGCGGTGATGACGTTGTTCTCCAGGTCCCCCAGCAGGCCCTCGATGTCGTCCGCCTGGTTCTGCAGGTAGTCAACCCGGATGGCTTCCGGCCATTCCGCACGCATTTCCTCAACCGCGGCCTGAACGGCCGCAACGGTGTCGATGATATTGGCGCCGGCATTCTTGCGGATATCCAGGCCGATGGTCGGCTGTCCCTCGATTCGGGCGTGGCTGACCGGGTCACGGAAGGTCTGCCGCACTTCCGCCACGTCCTGCACCCGCACCACGGCGGTCTCCGTGATCTGAACCGGCATCACCAGTACCTCCGCCGGGGAGCGGATGGTTCCCGGAATGGAGACCCCGACGCGACCCGAGCCGGTATCAAAGGCGCCGGCGGTGACCAGCTGGTTGTTGTCCCGCACCGCCCGGCTGATCTCCTGCGGCGAGATGTCGTGGGAGTGCATGGCGAGCGGGTCGATGATGATCTCCAGCAGGTCTTCCCGGTCGCCGGAGAGATCCGCCTCCAGTACCCCGGTGATGGTCTCCAGCCGTTCCTGAAGCTCCCGGGCGGTGTGGATGAGTTCCCTCTCCGGGATGTCTCCGGACAGGGCTACGGTCAGGATCGGGAACAGCGACAGGTCGACCTCCCGCACTACCGGGGCGTCTGCACCAGTCGGCAGATCCGGCGTCGCGTTATCGGTTTCGTCGCGCACGCTCTGTAGCGCGCTCCCCTGGTCGAAGCCCGGCTCGAACTCCAGGGTTACGGTGGCGAAGCCCTCGCCGGCCTGGGCGGACATACGCCGCAGGCCGGAGATGGACTGGAGCTGGCGTTCCATGGGCTGAACCAGAAGCCGGGCGCTGTCCTCCGCCGAGATGCCCGGGTAGGTGATGTTCACCACGAAGATCGGGATGTCGATCTCGGGCGCGGCCTCCTTTGGTATCGAGAGGTAGGAGTAGCCGCCGGCGAAGATGATCAGGGCGAGCAGCAGCATCACCGTACGGACACGGCTGAAGGTCGCGGCCAGGATTGCCGCCATTACCGCTCCGCCTCCCGGGGTTGCAGATACTCCGGGGGTGTCTCCCGCACCTCCACCGCCTGGCCGGGGCTGAGCAGGCCGCGACTGATGGTGACGATGCGTGCCCGCTGCGGCAATCCGGTGACCCAGATGCCGTCAGCCCGGGCGCGGATAACTTCCACCGGTGTGAAGGCGATGTGCGCATCGTCGTCCACCGTCTGCAGGCCGATGCGCCCCTGGGCGTCGAGGCGGATCAGGGCCGCCGAAACCCGGTGTGCGGACACCGTGTCCGTCGGTATTACCGCCTCGGCGCTGAGGCCGGAGGGCAGTGCCGGTTCCGGGTTGTCGACCTCGATCTCCACCCGGAAGGTCCGGGTGGCCGCGTCCGCGAGCGGGGCGACGAACCGCACCGTGCCTGCGCGCTCGTCCCCACCGATGAATCGCACTCGGGCGGGCATGCCGGTGGCCAGGCGCGGCGCGGCGGCCTGGTGGACATGGACCACCGTGATCAGCGGGTCGTTGTCCACGATCCGCAGGACTTCGCCGCCCATTGCGACATAGGAGCCGAGGTCGGCGTCGATCCGGTTGATTACGCCGTCGATCGGTGCCCGCAGGGTGGTATTGTCGATCTCCAGCTGAATGGCGCGCAGGTCCGCGCGGGCGGCCTCCAGCTGTGCCAGGCGGGTTTGCGCCTCGGAACGTGAGACGAAACCACCCTCCACGAGCTCCATGGTGCTGTCGTAGTCCCGTTGTGCCGACGCAAGCTGTGCGTGGGCTCGCGCCAGGCGCGCCTGGCGGTCGTCGGTGGAGAGCTGCCCGAGTGCCTCTCCCCGCGTCACCCGGCGACCGGTGCTCGCCATCTCCTCGACGATGCCCTCGGTGCGGGCCCGCAGCGTGACCACCTGATTGGGTTCCACGTCGCCGTGCAGGACGAGCTCCCGGGTAATCGGTTCCGCCTCGCTCCAGCTCGCGGCGACCGACGGCGGTGGAGGCGCCTGGCGTTCCGGCGCCCTATGAGCGTCGCGGCCGATCATGCCGCTGCCCATCCACGCGACAACGAGAATGACGATGGCGGCGAAGACGACAGTCGTGGGGTTGAGCAGTCGCGAACGGAAAGTCCGGGCCGGAGGCATGTGCGGATCCTGCAGTGGTGCATCCTGCGCCGGTCGCTGGAACGGGATCCGGCGCGTCGGCTCGTCAGTCTACTACGAACGTTTCCGCAAGTATCACCCCTCCCCGGGCAAGGCGGCAGCTCGGTCGGCCCCGGGCATTGCAGGCGGCCCGGGGCGACGTGTCATCGCGGGCGGAAAACGGCACGTCCCATCGGCATCTCGACGAGGTGGCGATCCATTGGCGCACACGACGAGGCCCAGAAGTACCGGCCGCCGTGCACACCCTTTGAATCTTGCGCCTGGCCACGCCCCCCGGACCTGCCTGCTGCCATGACCCGGCCGGTGAACCGATCGCGCAGTCGCCGTCCGCCAACTATTCTCTCGTTATCCCGGATCCCGGATCCCGGATCCCGGATCGCCACGAACGCGAATGATTTTTGCCATGTGCACAGCATACTGAGCAAACTGTGTCTATGTAGACCGGCGATGGCCTCAAGGTTACCTTCGCTCTCCTTGATGGTGCGCCTGCGCATTCTGTAATTTTTTTTGCTTTTAAAACGACGTGTTATAAGAAAATCTGCGCATGTATTCCCAGGGTTCAGGCCGGATGGACGACGGGTTCCTGTTCGACGTTGCACTCCAGATACGGTTATTATAGCGTACAGATAGTCCGTGTACTGATAATGAACAAGCCCGCCGCTAACGATGCACCAGGTCGCCTGTCACATCGACCGTTTCGTGATGGATCAGGGTACTCTCAAGGGTACGGGGCGTCGCAGAATCTCCGATAACCTGCTTTTGGACCATTCACTGGGCAACCCGGTGTGATGCAGCAGGATAGCCGCGGATCGCGCTGTGCTTCGGCACCTTGGCAGAATTGCGGTGATGGTAGCCGCCGGGCCCGGCCGCAGGGCCGGGGTTGACCGACCACAGCAGTCGGGAAGCATGACGAATGCGTGTCTTCCCGGTACCGACGCTCATGCCCCGTTCCGGGTGGCTTCTCCGGTCCGGGCCGTAGCGCGGCGTCCGCCCGCCTCGCGGCCGCCCGATCGCCAACGCAGGAGTAGTGAATCATGTCGAAGTCCTACCGAATCGGCCAGATGGTGCCAAGTTCCAACACGACGATGGAGACCGAGGTCCCGGCCATGCTGCGTGCCCGCGAAGCGGTGCACCCGGAACGCTTTACGTTCCATTCCAGCCGTATGCGCATGCACAAGGTGACGCCGGAGGAACTCGAGCGGATGAACCGTGAGGGCCTGCGATGCGCCGCGGAACTGGCCGACGCCCGTGTTGATGTCATGAGCACGGCCTGCCTGGTCGCCATCATGGCCATGGGGAACGGCTACCACCGCCAGACCGAACGGGAGCTGGCCCAGGTCGCCCGGGACAACGGCTGCGAGGCGGCGGTGATGACCTCCGCCGGGGCCCTGATCGAGGGGCTGCAGATCATGGGGGCGAAAAAGGTCTCCATCCTGGCCCCGTACATGCCGCCGCTCACCGAAAAGGTTGTCTCCTACATCGAGCATGAAGGCATCGAGGTGGTGGACGCGCGGTGCTTTTCGATTCCGGACAACCTGAAGGTGGGGTTGCGGGACCCCATGCAGCTGCTCGATGACGTCAAGCAGCTGAATACCGCAAATGTCGACGCGGTGGTGCTATCGGCCTGCGTGCAGATGCCATCGCTGCCGGCGATCCAGGCGGCCCAGGACATGCTCGGCATCCCGGTTACCAGCACGGCGGTCTGCACCGCGCGCCGGATGCTGGACCATCTCGGCCTGACCCCGGAAGTGCCGGAGGCCGGCGCCCTCCTGAACGGCAAGTTTCCGGCCTCGGCACTGAATCAGGCGGCGGGAGCATGACGCGATGACCGAGCAGGCTGCCGACAATTACCGTGGCGTGTGGGACGGGCGAATCGGTTTCGGCCGCAAGACCGCCCTGCTGGTGGTGGACTTCATGCAGGGGTATACCACGCCCGGATCGCCCCTCTACGCAGAGGGCGTGGTGGAGGCGATTCCGCACGCCGCCGAGGTGCTCGACGCCGCGCGCCGGCACGGGGTGCTGGTGATCCACACCAATATCCGGTATCAGCCCGACTCCTTTCAGGACGGCGGCGTGTGGGTCCGCAAGGCCCCGGTGATGAAGGGCATGGTCGAGGGAAACCCCCATGCAGCCTTCTGTGAGGAGGTCGCCCCGCGGACTGGCGAGCTGGTGATCAGCAAGCAGTATCCGAGTTCGTTCTTCGGGACCAGCCTGGCCACCACCCTCCATGCCCAGGGGGTGGATACCGTAACCCTGGTCGGCTGCTCCACCAGCGGCTGCATCCGGGCAACGGCGGTTGATGGCCTGCAGCACGGCTTCCGCGTCATGGTGATCCGGGAAGCGGTCGGCGATCGCCATCCGGATCCCCACGAAGCCAACCTCTTCGACATCGACAGCAAGTACGGCGATGTCATTTCCAAGACTGCGTTTCTGGAGCACGTGGCATGAACAAGACCCGCAAGATCGCCCTGGAGGAGCACTTCATGGCCCCGGGTTTCGAGGAATACTCCCAGGTCTTCCTCGCGGACATGGACCCCGCGGAGGCGCGTGAACTCGGCCACCGGCTGAAGGATTTCGACGATACCCGGCTGGAGGAAATGGATCACGCGAATATCGCCTACGTGCTGCTGTCCCAGTCCGGGCCGGGGGTCCAGGGAGAGACGGATACCCCCCTCGCGGTCCGTCGGGCGCAGGAGAACAATGATTTTCTTGCCCGGCGGATCAGCGAGCATCCGCAACGCTACGGCGGTCTGGCCGCTCTCCCCATGCAGGACCCGCCAGCGGCGGTCCGCGAGCTGCGGCGTGCCGTTCAGGAGCTGGGTCTGCACGGGGCACTGGTCAACGGCCACACCCATGGTGTGTACTACGATGATCCGGCCTATGACCCGTTCTGGGAGGCCATGCAGGAGCTGGACGTCCCGCTCTATCTGCACCCCATCAATCCCTACAAGGTCCCCCAGTGCATGGAGGGGCATCCGGAGCTGGTCGGCGCGGTGTGGGGCTGGGGCGTCGAGACCGGTACCCACGCGTTGCGGCTGCTGTTCGGCGGCGTGTTCGATCGCTTCCCCGGGGTCAAGGTGATCGTCGGTCACATGGGGGAAGGTCTTCCGTTCCTGCGTTGGCGTTTCGACAGTCGGTTCCGTGTGTATTCCCACGGTATCGAGCTGGCCCGGCCACCTTCTGCATACTTCGGCTCCAATATTCTCATCACCACGTCCGGTGTCTGTTCCGCGCCCACGCTGATGGCGGCCATCGGCGAAATGGGAGTGGAAGCCGTCATGTTCTCGGTGGACTATCCCTATGAATCAACCGAGCTCGCAGCGCGCTTCATCGAGGATGCGCCCATGGACCCGGAGACCCGGGAACTGGTCTGCCACGGCAACGCTGAACGCCTGTTCCGGTTGTAGCCGTTGCACGTCGGTCCGCCCTCCTGGCGCGAGGGCCGTTCTCACCGCGTCGCCCATACCCCGTTGAAAGGAGTGCAGTCATGCCAGTCAGTCATGCGGAACTCACACAGATGTTCGAGCATGTGCTCAAGCTCTCGAAGATCGACGAGACCCAGAGCGTTGCTGTCCTGAAGAGCCACTACTCCAACCAGATGACAGTTGCCGCCGCCATGGAAGCGGCCCAGCGGCTGGGCGCCAAGGTGTATGGCGTGGAACTGCCCGCGTTCAATCACAAGACGGCCATGGGTAACGATCTGACCGCCTACGTCGGGCATACGGCACTGACCGGGCATCCCGCCGGGCAGGAAGCGCTGATGGCGGCCGACCTGGTGGTGGATACCATGATGCTGCTGCACTCACCGGAGCAGGAGGCGATCCTGAAATCGGGAACCCGGATGCTGCTCGCGGTGGAACCGCCGGAGATGCTCGCGCGCATGCTGCCCACCGAGGACGACAAGCGGCGGGTGGTTGCGGCCCAGAAGGTGTTCGAGAAGGCAAAGCGGTTCAAGGTGACGTCCGCCAAGGGTACGGAGTTCACCGCTGAACTGGGACAGTATCCCGTGGTCACCGAGTATGGCTTCTCCGATGAAGCCGGCCGCTGGGATCACTGGCCGAGCGGGTTCCTCTTCTCCTGGCCCAACGAAGGCAGTGCCCAGGGCCGCCTGGTGCTTGATATCGGTGACATCCTCCTGCCGTTCAAGATGTATATCCGCGACGAGCCGGTGACGCTCGAGATCCGGGATGGCTTCATCACCGAGATCAAGGGCGGTTTCGAGGCCGAGTACCTGCGCGACTACATGGCCTATTTCAAGGACCCGGAAGTCTACGCGATCTCCCATATCGGCTGGGGGCTCCAGCCCAGGGCGCACTGGACAGCGCAGGGGCTGCATGACAAGAACGACGCCATCGGCATGGACGCGCGGGCGTTCTACGGGAATTTCCTGTTCTCCACCGGTCCGAACACGGAGGTTGGAGGTCCGCGGAATACGCCGTGCCACATGGATATCCCGATGCGCAACTGCAGTGTCTACCTCGACGATCAACCGGTGGTCGTTGATGGTGATGTGGTCGCACCGGAGGCCTCCATCGTCCGGCGTTCGGAGCCACGCTGACAGCGTCGTCGATGGCCACGTTTCATGGCCAGGGGGCGGTCGGTGACCTGCGCCGGTGGCGAGTGACCGGATCAGCGTTCCGGCGAGTGCGTGCCCGCAGTCGGTCATTGCCGGCAAGCGGACGCTGTGGGGATAGAGAGCCAGGGCACGGGTGTCCACGCCAAGGGCTACCAGTTCAATCGCCGGGCGGGCGGTAATGCGCCGTATTACCGCCCGCAGGTGGTCTAACCAGATAGCCGGGCGTGTTTTCCGCATCCGTGGCCCGGTCGCTTGGCAGGCCGTCGGTGATGACCAGCAGGATCTTCCGGGATTCCGGCCTGCCGTCCAGCATCAGGCCGAAATTGCGACGCGCGCCGCCAGGGTTCGTTCGCCCCCTTGCAGACGATATGCAGCAGGTCGTTGAAGCGGCCCGGTGGTTGTGGGAAAAGCCCGGCGGGAATCGCCCTCAGCGCTTTGGGATGGTCTTGCGAACCGGTCATGCAGAGAGAGCCAGGCTTCCCTCGCCACGCCGCGCTAGTCCGCACAGGTAGAATTCATGAACGGGTCATGGCGGGTGAATCGGGCCGCCTGAGTGGGTGTGCCGAAGGTCGGATGGCATTCACCGACATTCGCGAATATCACGCGGTACCCGTGGTGCCGCGCCAGGCGTTGCGCCCAGGCGCGAAACCGCAGCCGTGACCATTCGAATCGATGGTCCGGTTCGCGCAACTCGTCCTCCCCGAGACCGTAGAGGACGTTGTATTCCTTGTTGGGAGTGGTGACGACGATGGTGAGCGGACGATAAGCAACGAACAGCACCCGTTCCAGGGTCGACAGCCGGCGTGGATCAAGGTGCTCAATGGTTTCAACGAGTACCGCTGCATCGAAGCCGGCCAGCGACAGGTTTTCGTCAAGACAGGATCCATTGATCAGGGATACCTTCTGCGCGTCGCCGTCGATGAACGGCGCGAGTTCGCGGCGGGCTACCGCGAGCGATTCCTCCGAGGCGTCGATCCCGACGATGTGGCGAATCTGCTCCTGACTGGCAGCGCACTTGAGAAAGGCGCCGGAGCCGCATCCGAGTTCCACCACCGACGAGGCGCCACTGTCCAGGAGAGCGCCAAGCACAAAATTCAGACGTGTCTCATGCAGGGAAATCGGGTTTTCTCCCGTCAGCGGTTGGCGACAATGCGTGGCTGCAGGTCTTCCGCGATCCCCGTAGTCGGCTGCGTCAACCCTGCTGGGGGAATCCGCCGCGACGTGGATATCCGGTAGCCTGCCCATGAACAGTACGCGGTGTACGACAGCGGCCGAATGCCGAAACCCGGGGGGTCGAGGGGATGCTCAGGGCATTTCTGCCGGCCGGGGAACGGTACACGAGCCAGGCCGGCTTGTGTAGGTCAGGGTGCAGCCGGCTGAAAACCAACCTCGCAAGGGGGGACGCCCGGGTCATCGGCAGGACGATTCGCCTTCCCTTCGGGCAGCGACTGAAGGATGCCGTAACCACTGAGGGTTTCTCGGCAGTGCGCAAGGAAGGCCAGCGGCACGTACGCCGCTGCATCAAGCATTGCACCTCGGATGCGGCCATCGTCGTTGGTTAGCCGATTGGTTCGAGAGCGTGCCACCCGGTTCCCCCCAATGGACCACCGCCGTGCTGGGGGAATACCCGGCACAGGGCGACATGCGGAACCAGCGCCAATACCCGTCGCGAGCGGGGGCAGGAGACTGCCGCGGAACGCTCGTGGTCACGCTGACCATGGAAGGAGCGAAGCGGTTTCGTAGGTGAATCAAAGAACATGGCGCGCCCGGCAGGATTCGAACCTGCGTCCTTCGGCTTCGGAGGCTGAATCCCTGCTCGGCGGAATATAGAATTTCACTGCCGGTAATGATTTGTAATCGGCATTCTTCTGTCTCTTCCCAGCGCCATCGGGGTTATCTTTACGCCCGGGGGCGCCTGGCGGCGCTTGTATTCGCTCGCATCGACCATTAAAACCACCCTCCTGAGCGTCTCCGGATCAAAGCGCCGCATTAGGTTCAGCTGCCGCATGTTTTTGTTGTTCTCGATATATTCGCGGAGGATTGCATCCAGCACCCCGTAATCGGGCAGGGTGTCCCGGTCCTTCTGGCCGTGCCTTAGCTCAGCCGTGGGGGCTTTGCTGATGATGGCCTCGGGTATCGCGGGCCCCTTTGAATTCCTGTACCGGGCGAGCTTGTAGACGGTTGTTTTGTATATGTCCTTCAGCACCCCGAACCCCCCGGCCATGTCCCCGTATAGAGTGCAGTAGCCGCATGAAATCTCACTTTTGTTTCCTGTCGTAAGAACAAGCCA
>SLLM01000312.1 GCA_007134055.1 Ectothiorhodospiraceae bacterium
AGGAGGTCCTGGTCACCGGCTGCGGCCTGGGCGAAGCCCATGATGGCGGTTTCGCCGGATTTGTCCGGGTTCCCGGCGACTGGGTGGTCAGCCTGCCGGAGGGAATGAGCCTGCGACAGTCGATGGCCGCGGGCACGGCGGGGTTCACTGCCGCCATGGCGCTGTTGCGCATGGAGCAGAACGGACAGGAGCCGGGACATGGTCCGATACTTGTCAACGGGGCCACCGGCGGTGTGGGAAGTTTCGCCATCCGCCTGTTCAGCCGTGCCGGGTACGACGTCACGGCCCTGACCGGAAAGAGCGATGCTGCTGATTATCTCAAGCGTCTCGGGGCAACCGAGATCCTCAGCGCGGCGACGCTGGAAATGGGTCGCCGGCCGCTGGAGCGATCCCTATGGGGCGGGGCCGTGGACAGCCTGGGAGGGGAACCCCTCGCCTGGCTGACGCGAACGGTGCATCCATGGGGCAGCATCGGCTCGGTGGGACTCGCCGCCGGTATCGAGCTTGAGACCACGGTGATGCCGTTCATCCTGCGCGGAGTCAGCCTGCTGGGCATCAACTCCGTGGAGTGTCCCCGGGATCTGCGGCTGGCGGCCTGGCGGCGCCTCGCCGGCTTGCTGGAGGCGGAGGATTACGCCGACATCGTGCAGGGAGAGACCGGACTGGAGGGCGTTGTCGATACCGCCGGCCACATGCTGCAGCGCAAGACACGCGGGCGCACCCTGGTGCGCATGGAAGAGTGAACGCAACGGTTGGCGGCCGGCAGACGGATGCCGGGGCGCGCTGATGTGGGGGAATCGCCATGAGCAGGATCGAATCAGCAGGGGCCCGTTTCCGTCGCGCCCTGGAGGAAGAACGACCGTTGCAGATCGCCGGGGCGATCAATGCCTTCAGCGGCCTTCTGGCCGAACGGGCGGGATTCCGCGCGCTCTACCTGTCCGGAGCCGGCGTTGCCAACGCCTCCTATGGGCTCCCCGACCTGGGGATCACCCAGCTCGCCGACGTCGTGGAGGATGCCGGGCGCATCACCCGGGCCACGGACGTGCCGCTGCTGGTGGACGTGGACACGGGCTGGGGCAGCGCTTTCAACATCGCACGCACGGTCCGGGACATGGAGCGGGCCGGCGTGGCGGCGGTGCACCTGGAGGACCAGGTGCAGGCCAAGCGTTGTGGCCACCGTCCCAACAAGGCGCTGGTTTCCAGCGCCGAAATGGCCGACCGGGTGAAAGCGGGGGTCGATGCGCGCAGCGATCCGGATTTCGTGTTCATGGCCCGGACGGACGCCCATGCCTCCGAGGGCATGCAGTCGGCCATCGATCGCGCCAACGCCTATCTGGAGGCGGGGGCCGACATGATATTCGCGGAAGCGCTGCACAGCCTCGACGACTTCCGCGCGTTCACCGCGGCTGTCCCGGCACCGGTACTGGCCAACATCACGGAGTTCGGCCGCACGCCGTTGTTCACCACTGCCGAATTGCGGGAAGCCGGGGTGCGCATGGCGCTCTACCCGCTCTCCGCCTTTCGCGCGATGAGCCGTGCAGCCGAGGAGGTCTACACGAGCCTGCGGCAGCAGGGTACCCAGAGCGCGGTGGTCGACAGGATGCAGACCCGGGATGAGCTCTACGAGATCCTCGGCTACCACGCCTATGAGGAGAAACTGGACCAGCTGTTCCGGCAGTAGCCGGTTCCAGGCGGCGCACGCGGCATTGTTCCTTGCAAGGAGAACGACTCATGACTGAAACCAGCAGGCAGCCCCCGTCGGGACTGCGCGGCACCAGCGCCGGGGAGACGGCGCTCTGTACCGTGGGCAAGGAAGGCGCCGGTCTGACCTATCGTGGCTATGATGTCCGCGAGCTGGCAGCGAAGACCGGCTTCGAGGAGGTGGCCCATCTGCTGCTGTACGGTGAGCTACCCACCCGCAGCCAGCTGGACGCCTACGTCGCGCGGCTCCAGGGGCTGCGGGATCTTCCCGATGCCCTCAAGCGGGCGCTGGAACTGATTCCGGCGGACGCCCACCCCATGGACGTCATGCGTACCGGCTGCTCCATGCTCGGCAACCTGGAAACCGAGCAGGACTTCTCCACACAGCATGACGTGGCCGATCGCCTGCTGGCGGTGTTCCCGTCCATCATCAGCTACTGCTACCGCTACTCCCATGACGGTGTCCGGATCGATCCGGTAACCGACGATGTGTCGATCGGCGGCCATTTCCTGCACCTCCTCCATGGCGAGCCCGCCCGCCAGCTGCACGCGGATGTCATGAATGTCTCCCTGATCCTCTACGCGGAGCACGAGTTCAACGCGTCCACCTTCACCGCCCGGGTGTGTGCATCGACCCTCTCGGACATGCATTCCTGCATCACGGGTGCGATCGGATCCCTCCGCGGGCCCTTGCACGGCGGAGCCAACGAGGCGGCGATGGCGATGCTCGAGCAGTGGAGTGATCCGGACGAGGCCGAGCAGGGGATTCTCGGCATGCTGGAGCGCAAGGACAAGATCATGGGTTTCGGCCACGCCATCTACCGGGAGTCCGATCCGCGCAATGCCGTGATCCGGGAGTGGTCCCGGAAGCTGGCGGAGGAAGTGGGGGACAGGACGCTGTTTCCGGTCTCGCAGCGGGTGGACGAGGTCATGTGGCGGGAGAAAAAGCTCTTCCCCAACGCGGACTTCTACCACGCCTCCGCCTACCATTTCATGGGGATCCCCACCAAGCTGTTCACGCCCATCTTCGTGATGTCGCGGCTGACCGGCTGGGCGGCCCATGTGATGGAACAGCGGGCGAATAACCGCATCATCCGTCCCAGCGCGGACTACACGGGCCCCGAGAACCGCCAGGTACCGGCGATCGAGGAGCGCGGTTGACAGGGCCGACGCCCCCGCGACGGGCCGGTTTCGCCGGCACGTAACCGCGGCGCACGGACGGGGGTGCCGATATCGTCGCCACGCAGTGCGGAGGGAGCCGACGCCGCCCGTCGTCGGCTCCACTCCGGTGCGGGATCCAGAACACCATGCAACACGCCTGATAGCGGAGACATGCCATGAGCGGGGACATTCGCAGCGCAAAGCGGCCAAAGCCGGACAAGGAACTGGTGGAGATCGCCAAGTACGTCTGCAAGCAGGAGATCAAGAGCGCCGAGGCCTACGAGACGGCGCGCTACATGCTCATGGACAGCCTGGCCTGCGCCATGCTCGCGCTGCAGTACCCGGCCTGCACCAAGCTGCTCGGTCCGGTGGTCCCGGGGGCCGTGATGGCCAACGGCGTCCGGGTTCCGGGGACGTCCCATCAGCTCGACCCGGTACAGGGGGCCTTCAACATCGGGGCAATGATCCGCTGGCTGGATTTCAACGATACCTGGCTTGCCGCCGAGTGGGGGCACCCTTCCGATAATCTCGGCGGCATCCTGGCCGTGGCCGACTACCTCAGCCGCCGGCGCATCAGCGAGGGCAGGGCGCCGCTGAGCATGCGCGACGTGCTCACCGCCGCGATCAAGGCCCACGAGATCCAGGGCGTGATTGC
>SLLM01000188.1 GCA_007134055.1 Ectothiorhodospiraceae bacterium
GGCTTGCGCAGTAGAAGAAAACCCGCCTTCCGGCGGGTTTTCTTTTTCCGGCACTACCCCGGACGGACTGCAGCAGTCCTTACGGGTGCGGTAAGTATTGCCCCCTCCATGTCTCCCTAGTCCGTTCCGAGCGTGAAGAACGGGATGATGAGAAAGTAGAGTATGCCCACGACGACCGACAGGTAGATTGCGGACCGCAGCGGATTGCGAAGCATACGTAGCAGGATGGTGTCGGCCTGGCCGCTGCGCTTGAGATTCTCGTATTCCGCGCGCACGCGTGCCTGACGCTCCGCCTGGTACCGGTCAAGCAGTGCCCGGGCCGTGTCCAGCTGTTCTTCGTCCCGCAGCCAGATTGCGCCCATGGTCAGACCCCAGCGGTTGGGTGGGGTCTCGTAGACATCGATTCCGTGGTCTGCCAGTAGTGTGCGTACCTCGTCGGCCTCTTCGTCCGATACGCCACGCAGGTGCATCAGTAGCTTTGCCATGGAAGGCGCCCTGGTATCCCTCAAGGAAGTGTTGTCAGGCTGCAGGCGTCGCTCCCCGCGGATGGTATCCTATGCCGCGGGCACGCCGTGTCGATGGCGACGTAGTGTACCAATTGATGAGCATCCGGGAGAACGGAGTCGCTGGCATGCCTGATCCTTTCCCGTCGCTCCTGCAGGAAGACGCATCATGTTCAAGGAACTTGAAACCCGCGCTCCCGGCGAAGGATTCGATCTGGCGGATGTCCTGAATGCCGTGCGTTTCAACGACGAAGGGCTGGTTCCGGCCATCGCCCAGCAGCATGACACCGGTGAGGTGCTGATGTTGGCATGGATGGACCGTACAGCCCTGGAGGAAACGCGGCGGACCGGGCGGGTCTGTTACTGGTCGCGATCCCGGCAAGCCTACTGGCGCAAGGGAGAATCTTCGGGGCAGGTACAGATGCTGCGGGATATGCGGCTGGATTGCGACGGGGACACCGTGCTGCTGCAGGTCGACCAACGGGGGCCGGCGTGCCACACCGGACGCCGGAGCTGTTTCTACAACACCGTCACCCACGATCGTGTGGTAGTGGGTAACGCGCCGCAGATCGATCCGGCACAGCTCTACCCGGAGCGGAAAGACTAGTTTTTCCTGGCCGGGTCGGCAGGCAGCCCGTGGCCCGCGGAAACCGCTGCAACGGACCATCCGGGAGACGGATCACGCCGTCACGGGCTCGCCGTTCCCGGCGCTGGGTTCCGTTAGCTGCAGGTGTGCCAGCCGCCGGTACAGGGCGTCACTCCGGTACAGGTCGGCATGACTGCCCACGGCAACGGTACGGCCGCGGTCCAGCACCAGGATACGGTCTGCTCCCGTGACCGTGGAGATGCGGTGGGCGATGACCAGGCTGGTCCGGTGCGCCATCAGCCGGTCGAGGGCCTGCTGCACCATTCGTTCGCTTTCGGTGTCCAGGGAGCTCGTGGCTTCGTCAAGGAGCAGGACGGCGGGGTTGCGCAGGATCGCCCGCGCAATGGCAATGCGCTGTCGTTGTCCGCCGGACAACTGCACGCCTCCAGGTCCAAGGGGGGTATCCATTCCCCGGGGCAGGCCGGTGATGAAATCCAGCGCATGCGCATCCCGGGCCGCCGTATGAACCTCAGCGGCGGTTGCTGCAGGATTGCCATACCGTATGTTCTCTGCCGCGGTGCCGCTGAACAGGACCGGATCCTGCGCGACCAGCCCCAGGTGGCGGCGCAGTTCCAGGGGGTCGAGATCACGCAGGTCGTGGCCATCGAAGGTGATGTTGCCGCGCTGGGGATCGTGGAAGCGCAGAAGCAGCTGCAGCACGGTACTCTTGCCGGCGCCGGACGGGCCGACCAGCGCCACCCGCTCTCCGGGGTGAAGTGCCAGGTGGAAGTCGTCCAGTGCGGGAGATGCCGGGCGTGCCGGGTAGGCGAATCGTACATCCCGGAAACGGATCTCGCCGCGAACCGGCTCCGAAAGCCGCCTGGGGCGCGGAGGGGCGGCAATGGCGGGCCGTGCATCCATGAGTTCCATCAGACGTTCCGCCGCGCCGGAGGCACGGAGGACTTCTCCGGCGACTTCCGCCATCGCTGCAACGGCGCCGGCTGCGAGAACCGCATAAAAGACGAATGCCGAAAGTTCCCCGGCGGACATGCGCCCGGCCAGTACATCGCGTCCACCGAGCCAGAGCACGACACCCACGGCAACGAAGACCACCAGCAACGCCACTCCGGTAAGCCACGCACGCTGCCTGATGCGCTCGACAGCGGCATCAAACGCCTGCTCCACACGATCGCGGTATCGGGACCGGGCTTCATCCTCGTGGCCGAACGCCTGGGCGGTTCGTATTCCGTGAAGGACTTCTCCCGCGAAACTGCCGAGTTCCGCAACGCGGTCCTGGCTGCTCCTTGAGAGTCGCCGGACCCGGCGGCCGAAGCGCAGGATCGGAAGAACGGTAAGGGGAATGCCGATCACGACGAGTGCGGCCAGCCACGGACTGGTCACGAACATCAGTATCAGGGCGCCGCAGAGCATGAACCCGTTGCGGATCGCCACGGAGACCGAAGACCCGAACAGATTCTGCAGTACGGTGGTGTCCGCCGTAAGTCGCGACTGGATCTCACCGGCTCCGTTGCGCTCGAAGAAATCCGGCTCCAGATCGAGGAGGTGGTGGAATACGTCGGTCCGCAGGTCCGCGGCGAGCCGTTCCCCGATCCAGGTGACCAGGTAGTAGCGCAGCGCGGACGCTGCAGCCAGGATGCTGACCACCACCAGGGTGCCCAGCAGCGCGCGGTCGAGAAGTGCCGCATCCCGTTCGGCGAAGCCGTGATCCACCACAAGGCGCAGGCCCTGCCCCAGGAGCAGTACGCCACCTGCCGCCACCAGCAGGGCCAGGCCGGCGCCGATCAGGCGGCCTCGGTAGGGGAGGAGATAATGAAGGAGACGGAGCAGCGTTCTCGGATCACTCCCGGGTTCGTTCATGGTGGTGTTCCCCCCGCTCCCTGCGGAGGCGCCGGGCTTCCTCTCCACGGGATTGTCCGCCTAGAAGTCGCTCCGGCGGATCAGGATGGACCCGTCATCCTCGAAACGTTCCTCCTCGATCAGACGCCGGGCGACGGCCTGGATGGATGCGCGGTGCTCCGCCAGTGCCTTCATGGGTTCACGTGCGTGCTCCGGCCAGCGGCCCGTCAGGGCTTCGGTCTCGACACGGCACATGATCCGGTCGCCGTTGAGGTCCGCGGCGAAGGTTGCCATCTCCGTCATCGGACTCCAGCATTCCATTTGCGGGAACGTGATTCCGGTCTGCTTCTTGGACCGATTACCGTAAACCATCATTACAAAGGCCCTCGCTTCCCGTGTACGGGCTGGCGGGGCGGCACGCGAAGGCGCCGCTTGGTGACTGAAGGCACAGTATGCCACAGTCGCGCTGTCCCCGGCTCGCCGGAGTCGCCCGGTGTGCGGCAAGCGCTGGCTTGCCAGGCTTTCGCGAAGGAGGGTCCGGTTTCTGCGTCGCTGCGGTGACTGCCGGTGAGAGGAACCTCCAGGCAGAGCCCGGGCGCGGTCACAGCCAGCGCCGCAGGCTCCAGCCGAGGTAGCCGACAAGCCGCTCCACCAGACCACGACGGCCCAGCACAGGAGCGGTGATCTCCACGGAATCCTCCAGGTCGAGGAGAAACTGCTCTGCCAGTTCGCGACAGATCACCGGTGACTTCGAGACATAGTTGATCTCATAGTTATGGAACAGGCTCCGATGATCCAGGTTGGCGGTGCCGATGGTGGCCAGTTCGTGGTCCACGACCATGGTTTTTGCGTGGAGGACGCGTGGCCGGTACTCGAACACCCGCACCCCGGCGGCAAGAAAGCGGGCGTATATGTGTCGGGCGGTCATCCGCATGAAGCGGCGATCGCTCACTGCCGGAAGCAGGACACGGACATCGACGGCTTGTTGAGCGGCTTCGTAGAGATGGCGCCGGGTGCGCCGGTCGGGGCTGAAGTAGGGTGTGGTCAACCAGACGCGCTGCCGGGCGCCGCCAATACTATGGCGGAACATCCGCCGCAGCGCATTGCGCTGACGCGGCGTTCGATTGCTGACCAGTGAATCCTCGCCCGGAGGGTCGGCCGCAATCCTGGCGCGGAATGGCGCAGGAATGCGGCGATCCCAGAACACCTGGTAGATGTCGGCAGCCTCGCTACCCAGTCTTCGCGACTGGAGGCGGACATGGGTGTCACGCCAGCGCAGTGGTCCGAACAGACGCCGGCTGCATTCCTTGTGGATGTTGAAACCACCGAGGTAGACAATGCCGTCATCGATCAGCAGCAGCTTGCAGTGGTTGCGCCGGTTGTAGCGCCACGGGTCGCGCCAGGACCAGCGGTGGAACTCCCGTACCAGAACTCCGGCATTGCGCAGGGTGGCGAGAAAGCCGGCGGGGGCCAGGAACAGGCTGCCGGCGGCGTCAATGTGCAATCGCGTGTCCAGACCACGACGGGCCGCCCGGGCAAGAGCCGCACCGAAGCGACGGCCGACCCCGTCCGCCGCAAAGATGTAACTCTCCATCCACACCCGCTCCCGGGCAGCCGCGATTGCATCGAGCATGTCGTCGTACAGGGCGTCGCCCTCGTGGAACAGGACATGGCGCGTGGGTTCGCCAGCCCCGGGACGTTCGCCGCTCATGCGCCGTTCAGGAGCCGTGCGAGGCCGTGCCGGTGCACGTGGTGGAGGGGCACCCCAGCGATATCCGCCAATGCCAGCCAGCTGTGGTAATGGCCTGCCTCCAGTGGTTGGCCGAAGTTGGGCGGGCGGTCGAGTTCGATCAGCCGGAAGGTCTGGGCGTACAACCAGTACGCGGAGTTGTTGGTAGAGAAATAGCGACTCGTGAAGTGGACTTCGCGCACAGCACGGAGTTCGGCCGGCGAGAGTCGCAACCCGGCTTCCTCGGCCAGTTCCCTGCTCAGCGCCTGGTCCGTGGTTTCGCCGTCCTCTATACCGCCGCCGGGAAGTTCCAGCCAGGCGGCACCGGGTGGCCGGACGGCAAGGATGGAGCCCGCCAGCCTCAATACCGCGTGCACCCCGCGACGCCTGGTAGGGTGCACTTCCGGAGGACGACGATGAAGTTGTCCGTGGTGATCGACGAACAGCCCGGGCTCCGATGGAACGTCCATGAGTCTCCCTGTACTCGAATTGGATCGACGAGCGAGTATCCTAGCATTATGGTGCTACCCGTCCCGTAAGCGCTGCCAGCGGGCTCGGCGTGTGGGGCGGGCTCGCTTCAACGTGAGTTTCCATTGATGGAGAGGGTTCATGCAATATCTGCACACCATGGTCCGGGTGAGCAACCTGGAGGACTCCCTGGACTTCTATTGCGACAAGCTCGGGCTCGTGGAGATGAGCCGGAAGGACAGTGAACGCGGGCGTTTCACCCTCGTGTTCCTGGCGGCGCCGGATGATGTCGAACGCGCAAGGGAAGACCGCGCACCCATGGTGGAACTGACCTGGAACTGGGATCCGGAAACCTACCACGGGGGCCGCAACTTCGGGCACCTTGCCTATCGGGTAAAGGACATCTATGCAACCTGCAGCCGTCTGGCAGAGAGGGGGATCACCATCAACCGCCCTCCGCGGGATGGCTACATGGCGTTCGTGCGATCTCCGGACGGAATCTCGATCGAACTGCTGCAGCGTGGCGACCCGCTGCCGGCGCAGGAGCCGTGGGCTTCCATGGCGAACAGTGGAACCTGGTGAGCGACGTTCAACTGGTCCGCTGGTAACCGCCAGGGATTCCGCCAGGAGAGAGGACGAGCTGCCACAGCTGCATGCGGCGGGCGCGGAACGCGCCGGCGCAGGAAAGCAGGTAATACCGCCACATGCGGTAGAACCGCTCGCCATACCTTTCCCGGAAACGGGGCCAGGCCTCCTCGAAATTCCGGTACCAGGACATCAGCGTCCGGTCGTAGTCAGCGCCGAAGTTGTGCAGGTCCTCGATCACGAAAAGTTCCTCCGCACTGTCGGCGATCTGCCCCAGCGCCGGCAGGTCGCCGTTGGGGAAGATGTACTTGTCGAACCACGGGTCGGGCGTCAAGGAGCGCATGTTCTTGCCGATGGTGTGGAGCAGGAACAGGCCGTCCGGTTTCAGGCAATGGCGGGCGACTTCCATGTACGTGTGGTGGTTCTTCCGGCCAACGTGCTCGAACATGCCGATACTGACCACCCGGTCGAACGAGTCATCGACATCCCGGTAATCCTGCAGGCGGAACTCCACGGGCAGCCCCTTGCAGCGCTCCTCCCCCAGTCTCGCCTGTTGCGAGGAAATCGTGAGCCCGACGCAGGTGACCCCGTAGTTCTCCGCCGCGTATTGCATGAAACTGCCCCAGCCGCAGCCGATGTCCAGGACCCGCATGCCGGGCTGCAGCTCCAGCTTCCGGCAGATCAGGTCCAGCTTGGCTTCCTGTGCCTCGTCAAGCGTCGCCGCATCCTTCCAGTAGCCACAGGTATACGTCATGCGACGATCCAGCATGGCCTCGTAGAAGTCGTTGCCCAAATCGTAGTGGGCTTCCCCGACCTGCCAGGAGCGGCGCAGGCTCTGGAGATTCAGCAGCCGCGCGCGCAGGGCATGGAAGACCAGGCGCAAGGGCTGGACCTGTTCGTGGACCCGCGCGCGGATCAGGCGGTAGAAGAACTCGTCCAGGCGCTCGGCGTCCCAGGCCCCCTCCATGTACGCTTCACCGAGGCCCAGATTGCCGTAGGCGAAAGCGCGTTCAGCGACTCCTGGCTGGTGAATGCGCATGTCCCATGGCCGCGCGCCATCGACGCGGATATCCGCCGTCGCCAGCAACTCGCGCATCAGGCCGTCCAGTCTGGAGGCCTTCTGCTGTCGTGTTCCCTGATCCGGGGTACGATTACTCATCTGCATGGTGCCTGATATCGTGTGCCTGTCGCTTCGCAGTTTCCGGCTTTACCGCCCCTACGGCAAAACTAGCGGGAAACGCGCGAATTGAAAGCAGATTTCATCAAACGGGTTGATTGATCATATCTATCCTGCCTGACGCCGCGCTACCCCGGTCCTCGTCGCACGCCGGCCGAGGCCATCGTCCTGCGGGCATAACCTCGCGGCTGCAATCAACCCCGCGTACGGGCGGAGGGGTTGTCGCGTGACGGGCAGCAGCCGACTTGCCGTCCTCCTCGCCACCGTTCTCGCCGTCACGGCGCTGTACGCGCCCCAACCGCTACTGCCCATGCTCGCCCGGGACCTGGATACCACAGAATCCGCAGTAGCCCTGTTGATCACGGTAACCATGGTACCACTGGCCCTGGCGCCGATCGTATACGGTTTCCTGCTGGAGTCGTTCCCGGCCAGACGTGTCCTCGTAATCGCCTGTACGCTACTTGGCCTGACGTGGTTCGGACTGGCGCTTGGCCCCGAATACCGGGTCTTTCTCGTCATCCGGTTCCTGCAGGGGTTGCTGATTCCCGCGATCTTCACCGGCCTGATGACATATGTAGCTGCCACTGCCCGGCCGGGCGGCCTGTCGCGGGCGATGGCTGTCTACGTTGCGACCACGGTCTTCGGTGGCTTTGTCGGCCGGGCATTGGTGGGGCTGCTCGCCGACGTCGGCGGCTGGCAGATCGCGTTCACGGTGCTGGGTGCCCTACTACTGGTAGCCGCATTCCGGCTGACTCGACTCCGGGATGGGGGCGAGGCGTCGTTTGTCCGGGCCCACCCCCGGGTGATCCTGGAGGTGCTCCGCGTTCCCGGCCTCTGGCGCTGGTACCTGACCATATTCTGTGCCTTTTTCACCTTCGCATCGGTTCTGAATTACTTGCCGTTCCGTACCATACGGCTGGATGAAGACGCCAGTGCGACGGTGATCGCGCTGATCTACGCCGGCTATCTGATGGGACTGGTGGTATCACTGCTGGCGGGGCGCATCGTCCGCGAAGTCGGTGGGGAGGTGCGAACCGTGCTGGCCGGGCTGTATGCGCTAGCGTTGGGGACGGCGTTGTTCCTGGTGCCGTCGCTGCCGGTGATGATCCTCAACATGTTTCTGTTTGCGGGCGCCATGTTTCTGATTCACAGCGTAATTCCAGGGCGGATCAACCGCGTCGCAGCCGGGCGGCGCGGTGTCGTCAACGGACTCTACATCGCTGCATATTACGGTGGCGGTAGCGCGGGCTCCTACCTTCCGGGGCTGGTGCTGCATCACCTGGGCTGGGGCGCCTACATCGCGAGCCTGCTGCTTGTGCTTGCGATTGCAGTCGTCCTGGTCCCGGGCACATGGGGAGGGCACCGGGACAGTTGACCCGCCCCCGGTCCGGGAAGGGCAGATCCAGCCCGGCGCTTCCGGGGCAGAGACCGTCACGGAATGGCAGGGTCGGGATCACCCTCACGTCCACCCCCATCCATGCCGATGCGGCCGACCCCCGGTATCTTGACGGCGGGTCGTAACGGATCCACCCCGACAACCAGCCCGAGTACGTTCAGTTCCATTCCTTCGGTCCGTGCCAGGGTCACGCCGATCACGCCGCGGAGGGCGAACTGGATCCCGGTGCCGCTCGGCGCCCGGGCGAACATGCCCGTTTGCCAGTAGTCCTTGCCAATGGCGGTCGGCGGGAACTCGACCCGCAGCGCCGGCACCTGTCGCACGATCCAGGCGGTGAAGGTGTTGCTATTCGGGCCCGGCCACGCCTGATAGCGGCTGGCAAAGGGATAGCCGGCCACGGCCCGTTCAATGGCCGGGATGGCCTCTGCAGCCGAAGCGCCCCGCAGTTCAGTCAGCAGTGTCGGCGGATTGCCGAACCATGCCCGGTCCGGTGCACCACCGTGCGTCGAGGTGGACACCCGCCGCCAGCGGGTCACTTCGTAGCGGGTATAGGCCGAGCCCCCCTCCGGCTTGACGGCAATCCAGGTATGGACCGCGAATACGCCACGCCAGTTGAAGGCGCGGGCAGCGTACACCTGGACGACCGCCTCGGGGATCTCCCGTGGATCCGGTGCAAGACCCGCCGCGGCTCTGTCCATGCCGCGCCAGCTGCGCTCGAATTGCAAGTCTCCGAACGCGAGCATGTAGGCGGGACCGGCAAGCAGGAGAGCCAGGGTGAGCAGCAGCCGTAGTAGCCAGCGCGCGGTTAGCCTGGCCAGGGTTCTCGGGAATGACGCCATGTGTTCAGGGCCCTGTCCGGAGCGGACCATTCACGCTCGTGAAGGAAACGGGTATCGTATTTCACCACGAGGGGGTGGCTGCTGGAGTCCCCGATAATACTGCCTGATCGGTGCGGGAGCCTCGTTTTCTGCACGGTTCCGGCCGTCCGGTCAACAGGATGATGTCCGTCGATGCGATGGTTCGATCGCCGTATGGTAACGGCTCTGCTGCTGATGATCGGGTTCGGCGTACCGTCCGCGCAAGGCGGGCTGCCGGCGCAGATCGATCGTGTCCTGCAGTGGCATGAACTGCCTCGGGACGGCGTCAGTATCTGGGTGCAGCGGGTTGGAGACCCCGAGCCGTCACTGACGCTCAACGCCGATACACCCCGCAATCCGGCTTCGGTGATGAAGCTCTTCACCACCTACGCGGCACTCGACATCCTGGGACCCGCCTATCGCTGGCGCACTGAAGTCCACGTCGAGCAGGAACCCGTTGACGGGCGGGTTGAATCGCTGTGGCTGCGGGGGTTTGGCGATCCGTTTCTGCTCCAGGAAGACCTGTGGCGCATTGCAGGCGGCGTTCGTCGTGCCGGAATCACCCGTATTGATGGGCCGCTGATCCTCGATACCAGTCATTTTTCCGTCGATTCCGAGGATCCCGGTGCCTTCGATGATGCACCGTGGCGGGTGTACAACCAGCCTCCGCACGCACTGCTGGTGAACTTCAACGCGATCCGCTTTCATCTGCGACCCGAGCCGGAGACCGGAGAGGTTGCAGTGGTGCCCGATCCGCCGTTGCCTGGGCTCGATCTGACAGAGCAGGTTCGTCTGCGGGATGGGCCCTGCCTGGGTTTTCAGCGGGGTGTGAGCTACCACGTGGACACCGAACGCAGGGTAACGGTGGAAGGCGCGTACCCGAGAGATTGTCGGGACCGGTTTCACCTGGTTCGACGTGCTCTCGAACCCGAGGACTATCTTCATGGCCTGTTCACCCGGGTCTGGGAACAGTGGGACGGGGAATTCACCGGAGGCTGGCGTCTTGGAACCTGGCAGACCGCGGACACCGAACCGCTGTACGTGCACGAGTCGCAACCCCTGGGCAATGTCATACGGCTGGTGAACAAGTACAGCAGCAATGTCATGGCTCGACACCTGAAACTGACAATCGGGGCCGAAGTGTTCGATCCTCCGGCGACGGTCCAGAAGGGAAACCGGGCTATCCTGGACCTGCTTGAGCGGCATGGGATCGCGGAGCCGGGGGCATTGCACCTGGAGAACGCCGCCGGTCTTTCCCGCAGCAATCGGGTCACCGTGCGGCAGGTGGCGCGCCTGCTGGAACTCGCCCGCCAGGCGCCGCTGATGCCGGAGTTCGTCTCGTCGCTGTCGTTGGCGGGGCTCGACGGTACGGCGCGCCGGCGGTTCTCGGGAGAGCCGGCCGCCGGGCGCATGCACATGAAGACCGGACGCCTGAACAATGTTTCGTCGATTGCCGGGTACGTGCGGGCCGAAGACGGTCATGACTATCTGGTAGCAGTCCTCGTGAACGCCGAGATGGCACATCGCGGCCCCGGGGAAGCCCTCCAGGACGCCGTTCTTTCCTGGGTATTCGGAGGCGTGCCTCCCTAGTCTCTCTTCAAGGGGCTAGCGGAATCCCACTTCCAACGCCAGACTGTGCTCGTCCAGACCGGGGTTGGGTGAGCGAAAACCGCCGTTCGAACTGTGGCTGGCCCGGTAGACAATGGCCACCGCCCCTGTGCCGCCGATACGGGCACCAAGTCCGGCGCTGGAGCGAAACTGCCAGCGGCTGGCCCATTCCTTTCCGTCCAGTGAGTCGGAATCGTAGTACGTGCCGCCGGTGCCCAGTTCGAGGAACAGCCGCTCGGTACCCAGATCCACCCGGAGCAGGATACGTGCAGCCGTTCCCCACACGACCTCGCCGCCACCGCGGACACGGTGGCGTCCGGCGGACAGTTCCGCCAGGGAACGAAAGCCATCCGTGGACCAGGGAAGGGGATGCAGAAGACTGCCGCGGATCAGGGTTGCATCCTCGTCCCAATGCTGTCCGACGGCGATCCCGACGCGGAAAGCGTCATCCATTCCGTGCGCTGCCAACGGCGCCAGGAGCAGAAGCCAGAAAGCCAGCCACACTCGGCGCCCGCCACGCGGCGGGAGTACTTGATGCCTGGCCAGGGTCTGCCAGGAGTCACAAACGACCGTATTATTTCTGGGCATTGTTCCTGTTCCGCCAACACCTGTTCGGGGTTTCCGGTTTTCAGTCTGCGGCCGGGCTTCGGCGCCGCGACGCGATCCACGCTCAATCGCGGCACCGAGCGCCCTGTGACCGGAAATGCCTGATCGAAAGGCGGCCATGTTGCGCGGCGCAACATGGTCGCGCAGTCGTGAATGAATGCCACACCCCTCCCGGCGTCGCATCCGCACGGATGCCTGCCGCAGGTTGATATCCGGTTCGGGACGGGGTATACACGGTGGACGGACCTCGCTGCAAGGCCGTGATCCGGCGGGCGGGATTCGGAGGGGAGCAGGGCGGCTCCGAAATGCCGGGGCACCGGACTCCCCGTCACCATCCATGACAAGAGCTACGACTTCCGGAGGAGTGGGATGGAAACAAGCGATACGAATCAGAACCCCGTACTGGAAACCGCAAGCAACAATGACAATGACAAGGAGCTGGGCCGGACCGGTGCGTCCCGTCGCAAGTTCCTTTCCGGTTCCGCGGCGGTTGCCGGTGCGGCGGCAGTCGGTTTCCCCATGATTTCCACCGCCCAGACCACGCGACTGCGGTTCCAGAGCACGTGGCCGACACAGGACATCTTCCACGAGTTCGCATCCGATTACGCCCGGATGGTCAACGACATGTCCGGGGGGCGACTGAACATCCAGTTGCTGCCCGCCGGTGCGGTGGTCGGTGCGCTGGAAATGCAGGACGCTGTCATTTCCGGGGCCCTGGACGGAGGGCACGGGGTGTCGGCGTACTGGTACGGCAAGCACAAGGCGTTCTCCCTGTTCGGCACGCCGCCGCCCTTCGGCTGGGACGCGAACCAGTTCCTCGCCTGGCAGAAGTACGGCGGTGGCCAGGAGCTGTACGATGAACTGGTCCACGACATTCTCGGGCTGAACATCGTCGGTTTTCTCACCGGCCCCATGCCCACCCAGGCCCTGGGCTGGTTCACGGACCCCATCGAGAGCCCGGAGGACCTGCGGGGCATGGCCTATCGGACGGTTGGCCTCGCCGCCGACCTGATGGAGGAGTTCGGTGCCGCAGTAACCATCATGGGTGGCGGTGACATCGTCCCGGCCATGGATCGGGGGCTGCTGGACGGTGCCGAGTTCAACAATCCCTCCTCGGATCGCCTGCTCGGCTTCCCGGACGTCAGCAAGACCTGGATGCTGCGCAGCTACCACCAGGACTGCGAGGCCTTCGAGATCATCTTCAACAGGGAGAAGTACGAAGACCTCCCCGATGAGCTGCGAGCGATCATCCGCCACGCGGTCGACGCCGCCTCGGCGGACATGTTCTACAAGGCCATGAACCGGTATCCGGAAGACCTGCGCATACTGCGTGAGGAGGATGGTGTGCAGACCTACATCACGCCGGACTCGATACTGCAGGCCCAGCTCGAGGCATGGGATGTGGTTATCGACCGGGAGTCGGAAAGGGATGACTTCTTCCGCCGGGTGATCGAGTCGCAGATGGCCTTCTGCGAGAAGTCCGTCGGATTCTATCTGGAGGGGGATGCCCCGAAAGATCCGGCCTATGAGCACTTCTTCGGCCGCAAGGCGACCGATACCTCGATCATCCTCTAGTGACCGTGAAACGATGGGCGGGGGCCGGAGTGCTCCCGCCCATCTGCGCGGACGGAGTGAAGGCCTGGCTGCCGAACCAGGCGTCCGCGGCCTGGTGGCTGTGGGCCCGCGAAGGTAGTAGTATCCCCGACGGTCATGTCCGCAATTCCCGCGGGCTGCTCGTGTGGCTGCGTATCTCGGCCATCCGGTTAGGCGGAATACGTTCCGGGTACTGTCGCCGGACACAAGCGGAGTGACTCCCGGCATGCAGAAGTTCCTGTTTTTCATCGACCATGTCAGCACCTGGGTAGGCAAGAC
>SLLM01000060.1 GCA_007134055.1 Ectothiorhodospiraceae bacterium
GCCGGCCGCACCGGTCGCAGCGACTCCCTTGAGAAAATTGCGTCGTTTCATTGCCCGCCTCCAGTATTCGTTCGCGCACCCGACTCAGCCTCGAGGACTGGCACCGGTGTTCTTCTGGAAAAAAAAAGCCCCTTAGCTGGCAACTGGTGTTACCAAACCAAGGGGCTTCTCTGCCCGTTTTTACGTCGCTCATCGCAATTGATGCGCGACGCTAATTTAAGTTAAAGCATAAAATCGATGCCACTTCAACATCGGATTGATCGACAGGAGTTTTCTCAAAAAAACGAGGCAAAAAAACCTTCTTCCTGCTCGAGGCGCAGGAAAAAGAAAATCTTCTGGACTTTGCCTTGCCGCGTATAAACGGTCTCCATGGCCAAGAGCCCAATCCCCGGAAAGACGATCCCTAACGCAATCACGGCGCCGTTGCCGTGCGGTGCGAAAAGATCAAGCCTACCCGTTACCGTGGACCCGGCGGCCACCGGAAACATACTCGTTCGCGGGCAACACACGCATCATTGAGACGCAGCCCGCAATCGAATACAACCGATTATTCGCGGGATTATTCTACTGCCGTCCTCACCGTATAGATGCCCTCCTCCCACGAAAAAGAATCATTTTGCAGTACGGATCCCCACATTGCTGATCGGAGATTCGAAGTCCTCGCTCTTGGTACTGATATTCCCCAAAATACCGTCCGCATTGATGATGGCCTGGGCGATGTCCGCCGTCGTGGCACGCTTGGCCATTGCCTGGGAGCGGATCGTTCGATACGCCTCGTCCTCACTGATGCGATGCAGGCGCATCAGGATGAACTTCGCCTGGCTGATCTTCTGGGTATTCTCGACCTTGGCCTTGAGCTTCTCGATCGTCTTCCCCACGGAACGGAACTCCTGCCAGATACGGCGTGCCATGACCATGCTGCTCAGCACACCATAGGCCCGCAGGGGCTTGGTCACGACCGCATCGACCCGCAACTCCAGCAGATTCTGCAGTACCGAAGGATTCTCGTAGCCCGCGATCCCGATCAGGGTCGGACGGCTTTCCGGGCCGTTGTCGAAGAGCTGCTTGAGCTCCCTGGAGCGGGTCTCCTTGACTTCCACGAAAACCACGTCGGCGGCCTCCGGGATGCGCGGGGGCAACGGCCACAGCGCCTCCGCCCGGCAGCCGATGCGGGTCACCTGCTGCAGCAGTTCCTCCGCGTGGGTGTCCCGTGGATGCAGCACCAGGACCCGAAGCGCTCGAACGTCTTTTATGATGTTGCTGGTCGCCATCAATCCAGCCTGGTCACAGGTTTATCAGCCCCCCTCTGGGAGGCATCAGACGAAGACTCCAGTCATTGAGGGCCGGCACCACCAGGTACGGATCCGGTTTGATCGGCCAGCCCACTTCCAGCTCGACGACGTACTCGCCGTGCTCATCCACCTTCCCGATCCGGGATTGCAGGTAGGTGTGATTATTGTCCGGGTCGATCTTCACGCGCCCCTGCGGTGCCTCGAAATCCGCGCCCTGTAACGCGGCCCGCAGGCGGTCGGTATCCGTCGTGCCGGTGTCCCGGAGCGCGTTGGCGAACATGTGCATCTGGAAGTACGTCGCTTCGCAGCAGCTGGTGACATCGGCAACGGTTCCGAATCGCTTCCGGTAGCGCTCCAGGAAACGGCGGTTCGCCGGCGTGGAAATATTGCGGAAGTACGGAGCCGCCGTGATATGCCCCGCCGCAGCCTCGGGCCCCATTTCCGCCACCTCGGCCTCGTTCGTGGTAAGACTGGCGATCGGCACGCGTCCGCCACCCCCGACCGCGCGCAGGTACGCCTGGTACAGGTTGATGGTCCCCGTGCCCACCACCGTCGAGAAGATCACATCCGGCTGCTTCTGCCGGATCTCCCGCAGTATGTCGTCGAAATCGTCCGGTCCCGCCTCGAGGGAAACGTAGCGCTCGCCGATCACCTCGCCCCCGCCCTGGCGGACGATGGTGCGCATCACCCGGTTCGACTCCCGTGGGTAGATGTAATCCGAGCCGACGAAATAGAAGCGAATCCCGTAGTTTTCCATGAGATAGCTGGCCAGCGGCACGCTGTTCTGGTTGGGCGCGGCGCCACCGTAGATCACGTTCGGCGAATACTCGAACCCCTCGTACAGGGTGGGGTAGAAGAACAGCGCATTGCGCCGCTCGATGACCGGCAATACCTCCTTACGCGTGGAGGACATGTAGCAACCGAAGATCACGTTGACGCCGTCTTCGGTCAGCAGTCGCTCGGCCAGCTCTCCGTAGGCCTTTACCACCGAGGCGGGATCGTAGATCACGGGCCGGATCTCACGACCGTCAATGCCTCCAGCTTCATTGATCTCATCCATCGCCAGGAGGGCGCCATGAAGCTGCGATTTCTCGATGACCGCGGTAACCCCGGTCTGGGAGAACAGGACACCGACTTTCCAGGCATTACCCGACGGACTGCTAAGCCCCATGATCGTCCCTTTCACCTCGCCAAAACGAAAAAAGCTCCCTGGATGCCACTTCACTTGCCGCGGCATCCCAGGGAGCTCCTCTGCTCCGATCAGGAGTTCCTCAACGAACCCCTACTGCTTCTTCAAAGCGTGGCGCATTGTTCGGGATTGTCAAGTAAACGGATGAAAGCAGGGCACTGCGACTGCCCCGCAACGCAAACGGGCCGCGGATGCGGCCCGTCGTCACGCCTTGCGGCAATCGTGGCACCGGCAGGATCAGGTCTCCTCGTCCTCGCCGGCGTCGACCCCGCTTTCCTCGAGCATGTAGATCACGGCATTGCGCACTTCCTGGTCACTCAGACTGCGGTCACCACCCCGGGGCGGCATGCCGCGGATGCCGTTGATCGCGTTTTCCACCAGCTCGTCCAGCCCCTTTTCCTCCATCAACGAGGCCCATGCGCCCTCGTCCCCGGTGACCGGGGCATCCATCACACCCGCGGCATGGCAGGCCATGCACGCGGATTCGTTGACCTCGGAACCGGTACGGATCACGTCATTGTCGTCATCGTCCGCAGTGTCGCCGGCAAGGGCGATGGGCATGGCGTCTCCGTCCTGGCGCACGGCGCCCGCGGGACGCAGATTCCGCTCCAGACGCTCGCGCTGCAACTCGGCCCGGCCTTCCGCCCCGGAGCGATCGAAGGTGCCGGCGAACAGGGCCAGCACCAGGAGCACCACGGCCAGCACCGTGAGCCCGACTATGACCCCGAGGAAGGTCTTCATGAAAGCCTTGTCGTCCTGCGTACTCACTACGTACCCCCGTGGTGGATTCGGTCCCGCTGGCAACGCGGGGCGGACACTGCCGCATCGGCAGCGTGGAGTATATCGGGAATGGGCAGCGCCGCAAAGCAAGCCCATGGACGCCGGGAGTGCTAACCGGTATCATCGACAACCGCTTTCACGCAAGACCACGCGCCCGTAGCTCAGCTGGATAGAGTATCGGCCTCCGAAGCCGAGGGTCGCAGGTTCGAATCCTGCCGGGCGCGCCATGTTCTTTGAC
>SLLM01000225.1 GCA_007134055.1 Ectothiorhodospiraceae bacterium
CACGAGTCCCCATACTGGTGTCATGCGCCGCGCATCCCAGCGATTGTGCGCCCCCGTGCGGCGGGCGGCCAGGGTTCGGCGGGCGCAGGTTTCGTGACGGCACGGAGGAACCATGGAGCTGATCGACATCGGCGTCAATCTCACGAGCAAGCGCTTTGACCGCGATCGTGACGCCATTCTGGACCGCGCCCGGGAAGCCGGCGTGCAGGCGATGATCATCACGGGGACCACTCCCCAGGCAAGCGTCGAGGCCGTGGAGCTCGCCGAGCAGCATCCACATCTCCTCTACGCCACGGCGGGCATGCATCCGCACACTGCACGGGATCTTGATCGGTCGGCCCTGGAACAGATCCGGGAGCTTCTGGACGCACCACAGGTGGTCGCAGCCGGGGAGATGGGCCTGGACTTCAACCGGGACTTCTCACCGCGCCCCCAGCAGGAACATGCCCTGGAGCAGCAACTCCAGCTGGCGGCAGCGTCCGGCAAGCCGGTATTCATCCATCAGCGGGACGCGCATGCGCGCCTGCACGCCATTCTCAAGTCCTGCCGGGACTCACTGACCGACGCAGTGGTCCACTGCTTCACCGACAATCGGCGGGCACTGTACGATTACCTGGACCTTGACCTGCATATCGGCGTGACCGGATGGATCTGCGATGACCGCCGGGGTAAGGAGTTGCGTGAACTGGTCCGGGAGATTCCCGAGAACCGGCTGATGATCGAAACCGATGCCCCCTACCTGGTGCCCCGCGATCTTGAGCCCGCGCCGCCCGGTGGCCGCAACGAACCGGCGTTTCTGCCTCACGTCCTGGCGGCGATTGCCCACTTCCGACAGCAACCGGTGGAGATGCTGGCAGCCACGACGACGGAGAACGCTCGCCGGTTCTTCCGCCTGCCCGGGGGCGCGGGCCGGAACCGGAGCTGAACCAGCGCCGGATTGCAGGGTGGGTCAGGCCGCAGCCGGTATATCCAGCATGGCCGCGGCCGCTTCAAGAACTTCCGGCCCGGCGCCGGGCCGATGCGCGTTCTCGCTGATATGGCGACGGAACCGGCGCGCACCGGGGACTCCCTGGAACAGCCCTAGCAGGTGCCTGGACATGGCACTGAGAGCGATGCCCCGGGCGAGTTCCCGCTCCACGAAGGGGAGGTAGGCGGCCAGCACGTCGTGGCGACTGCGTACCGAGGGCGGGTCGCCGTGGAACTGGCTGTCGACCGCGGCGAGGATCCATGGATCATGGTAGGCCGCACGGCCAAGCATGACCCCGTCCACGTGCTCCAGCTGCTCCCGCGCCGTGGCGAGATCACGCAGGCCGCCGTTGATGATGATCTCAAGGTCCGGAAACTGGCGCTTGAGCTGATGGACCCGGGCGTAGTCCAGGGGAGGAATATCGCGATTCTGTCTCGGGTTCAGCCCCTGCAGCCAGGCCTTGCGCGCATGCACGATGAAGGTCCGGCAACCGGCTGCGTGCACCCGGTCGATGAACGCGGGCAGCTCCGTTTCCGTATCCTGGTCATCGATTCCGATACGGCATTTCACGGTCACCGGCAGGTCACAGGCCTCGCGCATCGCCTCCACGCACCGGGCAACCTGCAGAGGTTCCGCCATGAGACCTGCCCCGAAGCGCCCGGCCTGGACCCGGTCGCTGGGGCAGCCGACGTTGAGGTTGATCTCGTCGTACCCGTAGCGCTCTGCCCAGCGGGCGCACTGCCGTAGCTCCCGCGGATCACTGCCGCCGAACTGCACGGCGACGGGGTGCTCCGCGGCGTCGAAGGGAAGAAAATGCGGCGCCTTGCCGTGCGCGATGGCCGCCGCCGGAACCATTTCCGTGTACAGCAGTGCCCGACGACTGATCAGGCGCAGGAGGTAGCGCGCAAAACGGTCGGTGCAATCCATCATCGGCGCAACACAGAATCGCCTGTTCAACATGAGAAAAACTGGTTAATTCATTGAAACAATGATAAAAGAAGGCAATACTGTCCGCCCAGCGATTCCGGCGTCAAACGTGTCAACGCGTCCGGACGCCGATAGTACCAGCCGTCATTGGCATTCTGCTAGCGGATACGGAGCGATACATGGGGGTCCACCTGTTGCTGTATGGAACGGACAGCTGCCATTTGTGCGAGCAAGCCGCCCGCATCGTCAGCGAGAGCATCGATGCGGACTCGGTCACGGTCGACGAGATCGATGTCGTTCATGATGAGGCGTTGCTGAACCGCTATGGCACGAGGATTCCGGTGATCCGGAAAGTGGGGGGAATGGGCGAGCTGTGCTGGCCATTCGACCACCGGGATGTGGCAAGACTGGTCGGTGAGCCGGCGGGCTGACCGTTTCGATGCATATGCATACTGGAAGGAAGACAACGACAATGTACCGCATGATGCTCCGTCTGCTGCTTTGTACCGCTTTCCTGCTCTCGGTCCCCGCGGTCGGCGACCAGTACCGGAACGGGGACGATAACCACTGGGTTCTGATCGATACCGAGAGACAGATGCTGCAGCTCTTCCGGGGCGAGGAAAGCGTGCTGAGCTTCCGCCACGTCGCCCTCGGCCGCGGCGGTGCGGCCGAAGACCGGGTACGCGGAGACAACCGCACGCCGACCGGGGAGTTCCGAATCGGATGGATCAACACGAATAGCCGGTTTCACGTTTTCCTGGGGCTGGATTACCCCACCTTCCAGCACGCTCGCCGGGCCTACTCTGCCGGACGAATCTCCCTGGACGAGTTTCTGGATGTGGCGGACGCCTACCGGGAACGGCGCCTGCCGCCACAGACCACACGACTTGGCGGAAATATCGGTATCCATGGCCTAGGACAAGCGGACCCCGACCTGCATAGCCGGGCCAACTGGACCCGCGGCTGTGTTGCCCTGAGGGACGAGGAGATCGACAAGCTCCTGGGTTACGTGGGCGTCGGAACACGCGTGGTTGTGCGCTAGGGAGACACAGGGATCTTCCGTCAAGGGACGCCGGGATAGCAATTGCCAGGGGTTGGCATTCTCGTTTTCTGTGCAGAAATCGAATGTTATGCGATTTCCGGCGTGTCCTTGATCGACGACACGTAAATGCTTTTAAAACCCTCCTAACCTGCCTAGAATGTGGCGTGTTGCCGTTCACGGAGTTCGGCACGACAACAGCCATTGAAAGGAGACTTCTACAATGACCGAAAATCTGAAGAACCTGCTGAAGGTATCTGCTCTGGGACTTTCCATGGCTTTCGTGGTTGGGTGCGCCGCGACGGCTGATGAAGAAGACGAAATGATGATGATGGTTCAGGACGCCCAGGCGACCGCGGATCAGGCACTGTCCGTTGCTGAGGAAGCCCGCGATCTGGCCATGGATGCTGACGGAACGGCGCGTGCCGCGCAGTATCAGGCCAACCGCAACGAGCAGCGCATCGAGGAACTGGACGAGAAGATCGACCGGATGTTCGAGCGCTCGATGGCCAAGTAAGAAGCGGCCCGCGGCGTGAAAAAGCCCCGCTACCC
>SLLM01000163.1 GCA_007134055.1 Ectothiorhodospiraceae bacterium
CGGACTGATCCAGCTCACCAAGGCGCTTGCGCTGGAACTGGCCCGCTACCGGATTCGCGTCAACGCGCTCGCGCCCGGCTATGTGGTCACGGACTTCAACCGGGAGTTCCTGCTGAGCGAGCCCGGCCAGCGTCTCATGAAGCGAGTGCCGCAGAGACGCTTCGGCGAACCGGAGCAGCTTGACGGCGCCCTGTTGCTGCTGGCGTCCGATGCCGGTGCCTACATGACCGGATCCGTAGTCACCGTGGACGGCGGGCACCTGGTCAGCTCGCTCTGAGATCGCGGGTATGGCCCGTCTGTCCGGTGCCCTGCCACCGGGCGCTCAGTGGGACGGGCTGTCGAACCAGTCACCGTCCGCGATCTCGTTCCAGCCCGGGTATCCGCTCCGCACCCGGTAGCGCAGGGGTGCGTCGGAGACCAGCTCCAGGGCACCGCGGTGGTGCAGGTAGGCCAGGTGCGCCATCATCTCTCCCATGGCAAGGCCCAGGGTGAACGCGTCCGGCTCCCGCCGGTAGAGGACCCGCAGGAGGTCCGCGGCACTGCGTGGCTCGGCACAGGCCTGCAGCAGCCGGACATGCTGGCGGCGCCGGTGCGCCACGATACCCGCCATGCGCCGATGCAGCCCGAAGTACACCACGCCGTGGGATGGCAGCACCAGTGTCTGCCGGGGGAGGTCGGCGAGGCGGTCGAGGGATGCGAGGTAGTCGCCCAGGGGGTTCTCCTCCCCCAACTCGGGTCGCAGGCTGACGTTGCTGTTGATGTCGGGCAGCAACTGATCCCCGGCAATCAGCAGTCCGTCCGCCGCCGAGTACAGGCAGGCCTGCTCGGGGGAGTGCCCACCCACGGTGATCACCCGCCAGTCCCGGCCGCCGATCCGCAACGTATCGCCGTCCGCCAGGAAGGTGTCCACGGCCGGAAGGCCCGGCACCATGCTGCGATAGTGGTCGCCTGCGTCGCGGACCGCCCTGATCCGACTCATGTCCAGGCCGTGGCGGTGAAACTGCTCGACGCGCACCGCGGTGGTCTGCGCTTCGGTCCGCTCGTGCAGTATCCCCGCCATCCGGTATTCCGTCGCCGTCATCAGTACCGGCAGCCCTCTCTCGGCTGCCAGTTGCGCGGCGGCGCCCAGGTGATCCACGTGATAATGAGTCACCACGATCCGCCGTATCCTGATCCCCCGCAGGACTGTCCGGAAAAGCTCCCGCCACTGCTGCAGGGAAGCCCGCGAGCCGAGCCCCGTGTCCACGAGGGTCCAGCCCTCGTCCTCCTCCAGCAGCCACACGTTGATGTGGTCCAGGCGGTAGGGCAGCGCGAGTCGCAACCAGTGGACGCCGGCCGCCACGCGGGTCGGCGAGCCTCCCCGGGCCGGCTCCGGGATGGGGTAGGTGAGCATGTGCGGGATCATCAGGTGGATGGCGTCCTACTATATAGGATAAAAAAATACTAGTTAGTAAATGCTTCGTTGATCTAGGTCAAATGAGTATACCGCGTTATCCGGGAAGCTTGTCCCAATCGGAAACCCCCTGGCAGGAGAACATCCATGACCATGCAACAGCACGAAGCCCCACGGAAAACCGATGAGACCCGCGGTGCGCGGGAGGAACAAGCGAGCCGCGTGGAGGATGCCCGGACACGGTCTGCCCTGCGGGCGTTGCGGCTGTACTCACCGGGTACGCTGCAGAATCTCATCGCCGATTTCGACGTGCCACTGAACGATATCTTTGCCGACGAGATCGAAGGTCTGCTCAACGCCCCGGAGGTGGGCAGGGACAGCCGGACCGATACCCTGATGCCCGCGTGGATGGAACGCTTCGGCATCGACGCCCACGCCCTGCGGCATGCTCGCCCCGGAGAGTTCCGCCACCTGGGCGGAGTGTGCGGGGACTGCGCCCTGGGTGGTCGCTGCTGGCGGGCCTTGCGCAGCGGCGAGGCCATCGATGCCTGTCGCACCTTCTGTCCGAACGCCGAGGCCTTCGACCGCCTGGCGTCGGCCGCCTGAGGCCCGGCTGCCGGCATCGCCGTTCGCCGGCAGGGATACGGCACGGTGCCCGGCGTGGACTGCGTGGCTCACCACTCCCATGTCGGAGGCGGCTGCGTTGCGTACTCCGTGTCACACCGCCTCCGACAGCGGTGCGGTGTCTGTGCTGACGAACGGCGTGGCCCGGAGTACGGAACGAGGGCCTCGCCCGATCTCCCCACTGGCTGTCAACGGTCATCCGGAGCGGTACGCGATCCCCCCGCATGCCAGGATCGGCTGCTCCGACAACCAGTTGCACGCAGACTTCGGAGATCGTCGCAGGGAGGTGCCTGCTGGCAGGTTCCGGTGATGGTGGTGGGAGGTATGCCAGGGCCCGAACGGCCCTCCACTCCCCGTGGAATGGAGCCTGCCTTTACCTCGAACATTCACATCCCGCATTCCCGCAGCTCCTGAGAGCCGGTGCTTCCCCCGTGCTGCCCGATTGATTCAGGTCAAGAGGCAACCAGGTGGCTCCAAGTAGGGTTCGGGTGCTGTCAGCGCCGAGAGACCCGGTGCCATTCACATCGAACTGGAGTTCATCATGCCTGGAGTTTTCATGCGTGCACTTGCCATCAGCATTGGTGCCGGTGTCATGGTCATGGGCGGATCAGTCGCCGCCGCCGTGTCCCCGGAGCGTGGGGCCGATTCGTACGAAGGGTCCGCTGCCGACACCTTCGCCGCCCTGGGCGCGTTGACGGTGAAAGGGCGGCTCATGCGCGATAGCGAACTCGGGCACGACGCGTATCGTCCGACCCTCTCCGGCGAGCCCATGGGCAGGGTTGGCCAGATATGGCTGGATCTGCTTCGGGACGCCCGGGACAGCCACTTCAACGACGGTGAGCTCAGGGATGGCGATCCACCGGATGAACCAGCGGCAATGGTTGTTCACGCGGAAGCCGCATACATCTATCACATGCATCACAGTGCCGGCCGCTTCGAGGGCCACGGTTTGTTCGATGAACTGACCCACGAGCCTTCGCCGTTGCTCAGCCAGCTCGGACAGTACCTGCTCCGGGAGCGGTACAGTGACGGCCGGTTCCATCGGCCGGATTCTGCCGGCGAAGCTTCCGACTCCTCAGCCATGGCGCAGGGGCTGGACGCGTTCCACGCAACGGCTTATGCCTGGGTACGGTGGTACAAGCCGGGAGGGGCGTCCGACATGGGCCAGCTTGATGAAGCGACCATGGAAGCCTGGATGGGCCATGACCGGGGCCAATTGCTGGGCGTGGCCCGCGCCATCGCGTCCACGCTTGACGGACACTGGGATGATGAAGCCGGCGTGTACCGCTTCGGCGGCCATGGGACCACCTGGGCTATTGATGACCTGGGTGCCCTCGTTCGGGGCCACAAGGGCATCTACGAGATCCTGCAAGTCTTCGGCACGGAGGCGGATCGGCAAGTGGCTGCCCGGCTCTTCGATCGCGCAGCAGCGGTGAGCGAGGCACTGCTCGGTGAAGACGGTCCAGCGACGCCGTGGGGGCTTCCAGCAGAGGTGCGATTTGAAGATGGGGCTGCCGTCGCTGCCGCCGAGGTCATCGACGTGGCCGCGCAGTGGCGACTCGTGCACCAGTTGACTGGTGGTTTCTCGATCCTGCGCGAGCGTGAAGGCACAAGCACCTTTCTGCAGGAGCGTGCTCCTGATCTGGCGACGACCATTGGCGGCGGCATTGATCACTTGCTGGTCGGCGCACTCGACCATCAACTTGTCGACGGATTCGTGGTTACTGAACTCGACGCAAGCGATGGCTCTGTGCGCGACGATCGCACGACAACACAGGCAGTAAGCGCCTTCATCCGGGGCGTGGGGAACGGTTACCGCACGGGTAACGCATTCGATCGGCCTGGCTCCTGGGGCGAGGACGCTGAACTGGCCGAGCGCAGTGAACGGCTTTACGACCGATTTCTTGCACACGGTCGTCTGCTGACCGACGAGTTGCTGCGGTAGCCGGCGGAGACGCTCAAGAGCAGGCCAGTTCGTCGATCCAGACCCGCTCAAGATCCACCAGGAACTCACGTGCAAGTGTGTGACGCTGCAATCGCATAAGTGGCTGACTCATTCACGGTGGCTGCACTCACGCGTAGCTCCACGGTCTCGCCGATGAATCGGTGCGGGAGGCTGTAGGCATGTTCGGCGTGGACTAGGTGGTAGCCGGCGCCGAGCTTGAGCTATCGCCACTCGGCGGTCTCGAAGGGCTCGCGGGGCGGCGGCTGCAGTGCTCGTACTCCTCCAGGCGCTGCGCCCGACTTGTCAACGGTCATCCAAACTTCCCTAGTTTGAGCTGCGGAGAGTTGAAGGAGTGGGCTGTGATACACAAGTTCAAGGCACCGCACGATAAAGGCAGGGGGCTGTCAGTCCGGGCGATCAGTCGGAAGGAGACCTATTTCCATGCCAGCGGTGAGAGATGCGGGCTAGGGCCAGATTCTGGCGGTATGGCCCACAGGACGGTATTCGGCGGAGACGTACCGATTCAGCGAGATCCGGAGTGCCGGGGGATTGGCTACCAACCTTTAGGAAGCATGGTCAGATCCCAGTGTTCTGCGAAAGGTTGGTATGGGTGTGGTTCAGGTACCTACCCGCAGTGGTGCATGCATTTTGCGCAGGGCGGCGGTGAGGCTCTGGACCGTGATGCGGCCGGTTTTCGGGTTGTCGGTTGGGATGTTGCGGATTGTCATGGTGAACGAGGCGCTGTCGGAATCGACCTCGATGGTGTGGGTATTGCGGGTGACGGTGGGGTTTGCCCAGATTTCCACCTGCGTGCGTTCTGCTCCGATCCCCGCCAGGGCCAGGGCTGCGGCGACATTGACATTGGCCGGGAAGCCGCGTGCGGCTCCCCGGGCATTGCCCTGGTAGAGCAGTTGCGGTTCGCGCAGCGACGATATATCGATATCCCGCTCTGCCAGGAAGGGTGCACCGACCAATCCTGAAACCGGCTTATGGGTGACCATGCGCACCGAGTGGATGTGACCTTCTGCAGCGGCGGTAACGGCATCCAGGCCCAGCAGGGCGCCGGTGGGTATGATGATCTGTCCCCCGGTGTGCCTGGCCAGGTCGATGAGGTGGGGCAGCTCGAGCAGGGCACCGACGCTGAGTACGACGATGCGCTTGCCCTGTTGCAGCGTTGGTTCAGCCACCTCTGCGAGGATTGCTGCCGGGGCGCATTCGACGACGATATCGCAGTGCCGGGCGAGCTCGTGCAGTGGAGCGAGCGTGATCGGGCTGCGCAGATTCCCGTTCATCCAGTCCTGAACGTTCGCCGGGTCGCGAACCGAGGCGGCGGCAAGGGTCAGGCCCGGCAGTCTGCCGTCATCGAGCGTTCGGGCCAGTGCCTTGCCGATGGTGCCCAGGCCGCAGATTCCGACACGGCGAAGCTGGGTGGATGCGGATGAACTCATTTGCCACGTTCCCTTCTAGAAGCCGATGGATCGTTCCCATGGAGTGGTCCCTGATCGTAGTGAGCGGGCCCATCGGCAACAAACGATTTTTCCGGTCTTCATGCATGAGGATTGCTGCTGGTACGCCATGCTCGGCAAGCATGAGTGGATTGCATGCATGGAGCTGAAGAAATCGTTTGTAGGCCGTTGTTCCACCTCCATACACTACCTTCCGCTGCTGGCGCAGAGCGCTGACGGGATCGAGTCGGCGACCGCATTCCCGTGCGTCACCATCGGTCCGTGGCGGGAGTTCGTCCGGTGTCGGTGCTCGGTGCAGGCGGCGGCCTGGGCAGCGCCATTACCGGATGATCAGTAGACCAGTCGGCACTCCAGACTCCCGGAACCCGCCAAGCCTCTCAAAGGGTCTGCGCAGGTCTTCGGCAGCGCACTGAACTCAACAGCAACCATGGTGAACGGATGAACAGTGACTCCAGGGAATCAATCCGCCAGCGTTACCTGCACGTGGATGCTTCCAATGTTGCGGACGCTCTCGACCACTTCGGCTACCCTGACCAGGGGCTAGCGGCCGAATTCACGCCCTATCCCGCGACCGCTGGACGCATGGCCGGGTGGGCCTACACGATTCGCGGGCAAATGACCCCCTACCCGATCTCCGGCGGTGACGCGGAGAAGATGAAAGCCTGCCAGGGTCTGTCCGCCGGCGAGATCAGCGTCTGGGCCGGCGACGGCCACGGGGTCTGCTATTTCGGGGAACTGATTGCCCTCGGGATGAGGGAGCGTGGCTCCGTGGGCGCACTGCTCGACGGTGGCATACGGGACGTCAAGTGGCTTGGCCACCACGGGTTTCCGGTCTATGCGCGATACCGCACTCCCGTCCAGTCCATTGGCCGCTGGAAGGTGGAGGCCTGGCAGGTACCGGTATTCCTGCGTGGAGCAACGATCCGCCACGTCAAGGTGACGCCCGGCGATTTCATTCTGGCCGACGAGGATGGTGCCATCGTAGTCCCCGCGGAAGCGGTGGAGAAAGTACTGGCCGAAGCCGAACGTCTGACGGAGCAGGAAGTCCGCATCCGGGCGGATCTGTCTGCCGGCCTGACGCTGTCCGAGGCTCTTGAGAGGTATGGTCACGTCTGAGGCGGAAGGGCCGCTTCCGCGCAGGGATCACGGGATCTAGCAATGCCCGACCTTCCCCTTGCGCCGGATGTACTAACCTTTCAGGAAGTGCGGCTTGCTGGCAAGGCGTGCGAGCGTGGGCGTGGTGATTCCACGTCAAGGGAGCGCAACGCCGGCGGCGAGCCGCACGAGGGCGCCCTGCGGGTGGTTTCCTGCGTCGCTGTGGACTGCGTTGCTCGTCGGTCATGTAGCTGCGGCTACACCTCCCTCCTCGCGCCTTGCCACAGCGGCGCAGAAGCCACTGAGACCTGACAATACTTCCTGAAAGGTCAGTAAGGGGAAGGTCGATCCTGGCTGGTTTCCACGTTGCCCGCACATTGGCTCGTTTCCGGGTGAGCGCGTGCCTCATGCCCGGGATCCTGCGTCCCTTCTACGTAAGCGTTGACCGATCTGGCTGCTGAACAGTAGCAGGATGATCGTCAGGATCAGCAGCAGACTGATCGGTCGCGTGAAGAAAGGCATGATGCTGCCGTCGCCCAGGAACAGGGCACGCCGCAGGTTATGCTCCAGCAGTGGGCCCAGCACAACACCAAGCACGATCGGCGCAGGATAGATATGCACTTTCTTCAGTAGGTAGCCGGCGAATCCGGCGGCGACTGCCACCCAGACGTCGAAGATGCTGTTCTGGATCGAATAGGACCCCACAACGCAGAGCAGGGCGATAACGCCCATTACATACGGGCGCGGAAACGACACCAGGCGAGCGTACGGGCGTGCCGCCAGCAGCCCCACGATCAGCATGAAAACCAACGCCACCAGGTAACCCAGGAAAATGGCCGACACGAAAGCCGGGTTGTTGGCATAAAGCTGTGGGCCGGGCGCCAGGCCATGGATCATCAGTGCGCCGATGAGCACTGCGGTCATCGGGTCTCCGGGGATGCCCAGAGTCATCATCGGCACCAGTGCACCGCCCACGCTGGCGTTATTGGAGGACTCCGCAGCGCTGAGCCCTTCCGTGCTTCCCTTACCGTATTCCTGCGGCTTCCTGGATGTTCTCAGGCTGACCCCGTAGGCGGCGATGCTGGCGATGGACCCGCCCGCTCCGGGTAGTACCCCGATACCGACGCCGATCAGCGATGAGCGCACGATCGTTTTCGTGTGCGTAAAAGTCTCCCGCACACTGCGGGCCACTCCATGCACGCGTTGCTTGACCGAGGGCCTGGCAGTGTTCTCCAGCTCGCTGAATACTTCGGCAAAACCGAACAGGCCGATCATCAACACCACCACATCCAGGCCGCCCACCAACTCGGACGTTCCGAAGGTGAAGCGCGGGTAACCCAGGATAAGGTCGGAGCCGATGGTCGCAATCAACAGGCCCAGCGTGCCGGCGATCAACCCGCGCAGCATGGTGCCCGGGCTGACGTAGCTGATCAGCGTCAACGCCAGCAACGCCAGGATTGCATACTCCCATGAGCCAATACGGCGTGCCATCTGCGCCAGGAGCGGCGAGCCCACCATCAGCACAACCAGGCCGATCGCACCGCCAATCACAGAGGCCACCGTAGCCACGCCTATGGCTCGTCCGGCTTCGCCGCGCTGTGACAGCGGGTAGCCGTCGAAGCTGGTGGCGATGGATGAGGGTGTCCCCGGGATGTTGACCAGGATGGCGGCGACCGCACCGGCGTACACCGAGGAGATGTAGAGCGCGATCAGGAAGACGATGGCCTCTGCGGGGCTCATGGCGAAAGTCAGTGGCGTGAACAGGGCCAGCGCCATGGTGGAGGACAGCCCCGGCAACGCCCCGAAGACGATTCCCAGCAGCGTTCCGGCCAGGATCAGCAACAGCGCCCTGGGAGTGAATACCTGTCCGGCGCCGGAGAGGTAGAGCTCACCGAGGTTGGAGAGATACTCCATGTCAGAACGCTCCTCCCGAGAGCCATGTTCCGGTTGGCAGGCGTTTGCCGCCGAAGTCCTCGAAGGCGAACTGCAGGGCGAGCACCGCGCCCAGCGCGATGCTTGCCATCCAGGCGATGCTGCGCAGGCGCAGGCGGGACCACTCGGCGGCGCACAGCATCATGAACAGGCAGACGATGGTCCCGGTGATGACAAAGCCGAGCCCGTGCAGCAGCGCCGGGGAGAGCAGCAGCAGTGCGGTTGCGGCGACGATGCGCCAGATCGCATCCGGCGGCAACCGGCGGAGGGATCGGGCCTCACCGCAGCGCCCGTGCAGGGAGTCGCGCAGAGCCTGACCGAGTACCAGCAGCGAGAGAACACCCAGCACCACTGCCAGTATCCGTGGATAGTCCCCGGGCGGCCCACCGGACGCCCAGGGGATGCTCGGGTAATGCCGGCTGGCCCAGAATACGGCGATCGTCAGTGCGATGCCGCTCAGACCCAGCGCCAGACTATGCCATTCCCGCAGCACACGGCGCAGTGTGGGACTCATCGGGCGACTGCGCCGTTCGGCCGGGCTGGGCTCAAGGCGCCAGCCGCAGTCCGAGATCCTCGACCAGCTGTTCGAAGTGCGGGTTCCATTCCTCGACCAGCGCCTCCAGTTCCCCGGCGCCCACGAAATCGGTCTGGATGTACATATCCGCCAGCCGCTGCTGGAGCTCCGGATCGGCGAAGGTGCGCTCCAGCACCTGCTCCCACTCCTCCACGAACTCGTCGGACACCGTGGCGGGCAGATACAGGGCGCCGCCGAAGTCGCCGAGCACGAAATCGATGCCCTGCTCCTTGAAGGTCGGTATGCCCTCATGCAGCTCGTCGCCATGCTCCAGCGACACGCCCAGGGCGCGCAGTTCGCCGGCCTCGACCTGCTGCACCACGGAGACCATCGGTGCGGTCACCGCTTCCACTTCCTTGCCCAGGAGCGCGGTCACGGCGCCGGCATCTCCATCATACGGCGCGAAGCGTGCCTCGATGTCGCTTACCGAAGCCAGCGTTGCTGCAGCGATATGGCCGCTGGTGCCGCTGCCGGACACACCGAAGGTGACCCGCTGGTCCTGGGCATAGGCGACGAACTCGGCGGCATCCTGCCACGGGGCATCCTTGTCCACCACGAGCACGAAGGGCAGGCTGAAGGGCATGGCAACCGGCTTGTACTGGCTCATATCCAGTGGCGGAACCTTGGTCCACTGAGAGAGGATCTGACTCAGCGAAAACGCGCCGATCGCATGGCCGTCATCCATAGACAGCAGATCGCGCACACCCACCATGCCCCCGCCCCCGGGGCGGTTGAGCACCACGACCGGCTTGCCCAGCTCGCTCTCGAGGTAGGGAGCCCACAGCCGGGTGCCGACGTCGGTGCGGCCTCCGGGTGACCAGGGTACGACGATAGAGACTTCGCTTTGCGAGAACACTTCACTGGCATGGGTTGTGGCGGGCGTGGCGGCGAGGGCGGTCAGCGACAGAGCGGCGGATGCGACGAGCCCCGGCAGTAATGAGTGATGCATGGCGTCGTTCTCCCTTCATTCGAGGTACAACGATGGTCAGGGCGCCATGTCGGGCCGGCGCCTTGGCACAGGTGCCCGGCCGCCGCCAGGCCGGCGATGGCAGGTCAGAACCATCATAGGAACGCCACCAACAGGGGACAAACGATTATTGGCGCGACGATGCATGAATCGGAGTGATCCATGACACGATACAGCAACCGGTCGTCGCCTACGCGGACTACTCGGTTTGCGCTCAGGAGGGGGTAGGAGTGCTTCTGATCGGGGCACCCGGCGTCGGGTGGTTGCGCAGCCAGTGCAAACTGGCGTCAGCTTCGCTGATCAGCCAGTCGCTGAACAGGCGTACCGAGGCGTCATGCATGTGCGCCGAGCAGGTCAATAGGTGATAGGCGCCGGCGCTTTCCACATCCGCCGGAAGCGGACACACGAGGTCGTCGCTATCGTCGGTGTCATCGCGCGGTTGCTCCAGAAAGATGGACGGCACGATGGCGACACCCTTGCCTTCGCGTGCCGCCTCGATGCCCATGAAGAAGTGCCCGAACTCCAGCCTGGGGGCATCGGTAGGCAGCCTGACGCCATGGACATGCAGCCAGTCCTCCCAGGCGTGGCGACGGCTTGCCGTGTGGATCAGGCGGTGGGCGAGCAGGTCCGCCGGGCGCTGGATCGGGCCGTGGCGATCGAGCAGCTTGCGCGACATCAGCGGAACCAGCGTATCCGGGAGCAGGTAGTGCGCCTGCACGTCCTTCCACTGAGTGACCATCTCCAGGTCGATGCGTGGGCAATGATCCGGAAATTCGTCGCCGGGCACACGGCCGACACGGATCGCCAGGTCGACACCGCCGCCCTGGAAGTTCACCGGTTCAATCGACGAGATGAGACGGATGTCCACATAGGGATGCCGCTCGGAGAAATGGGCCAGCCGGGGCATCAGCCAGCGGGAACCGAGGGTCGGCAGCACGCTCACCGTCAGCACCGTGCGTTCGCCCTCGTTCATCACCCGATGCGTCGCCTGCGTGATCAGCTGCATCGCCTGGCGAATTGCCTGATGATACTCCTCGCCGGTTTCGGTCAGCTCGATGCGCCTTGTGTAGCGAATGAACAGCTTCTTGCCGAGGAAGTCCTCGAGGGTCCGGATCTGCCGGCTGATCGCGCCCTGCGTCAGATGCAGTTCGCCAGCCGCGAGGGTGAACGACAGATGGCGGGCAGCGGCATCGAAGGCGCGCAAGGCCAGCAACGGCGGGGAACGGTTGGGCATCGCGGCGACCTGTTTATGGATGATCCAAGATCATGCATGCTAGTGCAACAAATCGTTTGTTTCAACGCAGGAGGCGTTCGTAGCATGACCTGATCGGCCCTCGCACGTGGCGTCCCGCACTCGCACGTGCATTCACCTTACAAGACAAGAGGCAGTCATGGCACAAGTGGTCCTGGGAATTGGTTCCTCACACAGTCCTACGCTCCTGATGGAGCCCCCCGCCTGGCTGGCGCGTGCTGGGCACGACGACGTCAAGATCCATGCACTGCACGATTTTGAAGGGCGCCGGGTCAGCTATGAAGAGTTGCTGGCCAAGGCGCCCAAGGGCACGGACGACGAAATCCGGCCCGACGTGTTGCAGCGCCGTCATGAGGCCAACCAACGCGCGATGGAGCAGGTGCATGAGAAACTGAAATCCGTAGCGCCCGACCTTGTCATCCTGGTAGGGGATGATCACAAGGAGGTGTTTCAGGACGACAACATGCCGGCGATCTCGGTCTACTGGGGGGAGCACCTGCCCTACAAGCCCCAGGGCATGATGAAGTGGAAGTACGACGACGATCTCAGGGCCGACATGTGGTATCCGCAGGAGGAACGCGACTACCCCGTCGCCTCCGACCTCGCGCGCCGGCTCATCGGTGATCTGATGAACCTGGAGTTTGACGTCGCGCACTCACGCTACTACCAGCCGGAACAGGGCATGAGTCACTCCTTCGGGTATGTGTACTACAAGATCATGAAGGATCAGGTGTATCCGGTGATCCCGATCAGCATCAATACCTATTACCCACCCAATCAGCTGCCGCCACTGCGTGCCTACAAGCTGGGCCAGGCAATCCGACAGGCCGTTGAGCAGTGGGAAGAGCCACTGCGCGTCGCTGTGGTGGCCACCGGCGGCCTCAGTCACTTCGTGGTCGACGAGACCTTCGATCGTGCGTTCCTGGAGCTGATGGGCCGGGATGACCCCGAAGGGCATGCACGTCTGCCGCTGGAGAAACTTCAGTCCGGCAACTCGGAGTTTCGCTGCTGGTCGTTGCTCGCCGGCGCGGTCGCCGGAATGCAGATGAACCTCATCGACTATGTGCCGTGCTACCGCAGCCCTGCCGGCACCGGATGCGGCATGGCGTTCGCTACCTGGGAATAAGGCCTACGGGTGCGGCGGACGGGAGAGGGACATGTCGTATCTACAGGTCGGTGCAAGCCGGCTTTACTATGAAGTGCATGGTGACGCGGTGCCCGGAGTGCCGGACCTGGTGTTGCTGCATGGCGTGGGCGGCAACCACGCCAGTTGGTTTCACCAGACCACGGCCTGGCGCGATCGCTACCGGGTTGTCGTAATCGATGCACGCGGGTTCGGTAACTCGTCGGATGTCGAGGGGGAAGGGCGGGCGGCTTTCGTCCACGACCTTGCACTGGTGCTGGACGAGGTGGGTGTCGAGCGGGCGGTGTTGATCGGACAGTCAATGGGTGGCGGCACTGCGGTGGGTTACATGTGCGCCTACCCCGGGCGGGTCGCGGGCCTGATCATGGCGGACTCCCTGTTCGGCATCGAGCTGCCCGGGGAGCTGGCACAACGCATGCGCGCGGTACAGAAGCAGACCGCCGATTTGCCGCAGCTTGAACGCGTACTCGGGCCGACCTTTCGTACCCGCAATCCGGACATGGCCACGCTCTACGCTGCTCTGGCAAGCTTCAACGCCGTCAACCTGCGTACGCTCAAGGGTGCGCAGAAGCAGCACACGGTCGACGAAATCAGTGCGGCTGCCGCACCGGTCTTGTTCCTGGTCGGCCAGGAGGACGTGCTGTTTCCACCCGAGCTTGTCGAGGCTACCAGCGGTGCCGTCGAGGGGGCCGAATGCATCGTGCTCGACGGCATCGGGCATTCCGCCTACTTCGAGGACGCACAGCGCTTCAACCGCGTGGTGGACG
>SLLM01000224.1 GCA_007134055.1 Ectothiorhodospiraceae bacterium
ACGAGCGCCGCGAGGAAGTCATCCAGTACATGTACCGCCGGTACGGACGCCACCGGGCGGCCCTGGCCGCCACGGTTATCCGCTATCGCCCGCGCAGTGCCCTGCGGGACGTGGGGAAGGCCCTGGGCCTGGACAGCAGAGCTCTGGAACGCCTCGCCGGCAGCCTGCAGTGGTGGGACGGTGAACACATCCCCCCCGAGCGGGTCCGCGAGGCCGGCCTCGACCCCGGGGGAACCACCGTGCACCGCCTGCTGGTTCTGGCGGGAGAACTGCAGGGGTTTCCCCGTCACCTCTCCCAGCACGTGGGTGGTTTCGTCATTTCCCGCGGCCCGCTGACGGAGCTTGTACCCATCGAAAACGCCGCCATGCCGGACCGGCGCGTGATCCAGTGGGACAAGGACGACCTGGAATCACTGGGACTGCTCAAGGTGGATGTGCTGGCCCTGGGCATGCTGTCGGCCATCCGCCGGAGCCTGGAACTCCTGAAGCGCCACCATGGCCGGGAACTGACCATGGCCACCATTCCGCAGGAGGACCCGGCAGTCTACGCCATGCTGCAGCGGGCGGACTCCACGGGCGTGTTCCAGGTGGAATCCCGCGCTCAGATGGCCATGCTGCCGCGCATGAAACCGTCCACCTACTATGACCTGGTGATCCAGGTGGCGATTGTCCGCCCCGGACCGATCCAGGGCGACATGGTGCACCCCTATCTCCGCCGCCGGGACGGCATCGAACCGGTGGACTATCCCGGCAAGGAGATACGAAGCGTGCTGGAACGCACCCTGGGAATCCCCATCTTCCAGGAGCAGGTGATGAAACTGGCGGAAGTGGCCGCCGGTTTCAGCCCCGAGGAGGCGGATCAACTGCGGCGCTCCATGGCTGCCTGGCGCAAGCGCGGCAACCCCGGACATCTTGAACGCCGCCTGCGGGAAGGCATGCTCCGGCGCGGCTACTCCGATGCATTCGCCGGGCAGATAATCCGCCAGATCCGGGGGTTCGGGGAATACGGTTTCCCGGAGTCCCACGCCGCCAGCTTCGCCCTGCTGGCCTACGTCTCCGCCTGGCTCAAGCACCATTATCCGGCGGTTTTCACCTGCGCCCTGCTGAACAGCCAGCCCATGGGATTCTACGCCCCCGCACAACTGATCCGGGACGCACGGGAACACGGCGTGGAGGTGCTCGCCGTGGATGCAGCTGCCAGCAACTGGGACACCACCCTGGAGCCCGGACCGGATCCGGCTTCCGGATTGCGTCTGCGGCTGGGCATACGACTGGTCAAGGGCGTGTCCCGGGATGCCGCCCGGCGGCTGACGGCGGCACGACATGCGGCACCGTTCCGGGATGTGCATGATCTCGCTGCGCGCGCGGGGCTGGATTGGCGCGATCTCGCCGCCCTCTCCCGCGCCGGGGCGCTGGCCTCCCTCGCCGGCGACCGACATCAGGCGTGGTGGCAGGTACTCGGGGTGGATCCGGATTTGCCGCTGCTGCGCTGCAGCCGGCAACCGGACGGCCCGGCACCGCTGAGTCGTCCCGGAGTCGCGGAGAACGTGGTGGCGGATTACGCCAGCATCGGCCTGAGTCTGGAGGCCCACCCGCTGCAGTTGCTGCGGCGTGAACTGGGGCGACGGCGATACCGAACTGCACGGGAACTGCGCCAGCTGGAACACGGCCGTCCGGGCCGGATGGCCGGCCTGGTCATCAACCGCCAGCGGCCGGGATCCGCCAACGGCGTCACCTTCGCGACCCTGGAGGATGAAAGTGGCCACGTGAACCTGGTGGTCTGGCGCAGAACCGGGGAGGCCCAGCGGCACGCTCTGCTGAACGCCCGACTACTTGGCGTGACGGGCCGTTGGGAGCGCCACGGGGACGTGTGCCACCTGGTAGCCGGAAGACTGGAAGATCTGGGCTTCCTGCTGGGTGAACTGGACGTACGTTCCAGGGACTTCCACTGACGGATCGCCAGCCAGCGCCTCTCAGGACTCGCCACTGCGCTTGAATCGCGCCAGTTCCCTGCGTTCATGCTTTCCCGGTCGCTCCCGGGGCTGGGGGAAGGCGGCCGCCTGGGCCCGGATCCGGGTACGCAGCTGTTCACGTCGATCCCGGCTGTCTTCGGTCTCGGAGTAGAGCTGCTCCGCCACCCGTGCCGGTCCCCGCTGTTCGGAGAGATCATCTACCCGCACGACGAACTCGAAGGCATCCTTGCGGATCCGCAGCTCGTCACCACGGCGCACGCTCCGCGAGGGCTTCGCCCGGACCCTGTTGACCTCCACCTTGCCGCCGTTCACCGCCTCGGTGGCCAGGCGTCGCGTCTTGAAGAAGCGGGCAGCCCACAACCACCTGTCGATCCGGACCGTTTCCCCACTCATGCCTCAAGCCGCGCCGCCGGAGGGTGGACCGTAATTGCCATAGATATAATCGGTGAGTTCCTCGATCCGGTGCTTCTGGGTATCCACCACCGCCCCGATCAGATCCCGCATGGAAACCATTCCGATCAGCCGGTCCCCTTCGCACACGGGAAGGTGGCGACAGTTCTGCGTATCCACCAGCACCATCGCCTCACCCACCGTCGTGGACGGCGAGATCACGATCACCTCCGTCGTCATGACATCCTTGAGGCGGGTAGTGTCCGGATCCAGGTGGGTATCGATAACCCGACGCAACACATCACGCTCCGTGAACACACCGGCCAGGCGCTCGCCACTCACCACGGCGACGGCGCCGATGTTCTCCCCGTTCATCCGGTGCACCGCTTCGCTCACGGTCATTTCCGGCGTCAGTGTATGCAGGCCGTTATTGGCCTTGTTCCTGAGTATCGTACTTACAGGCTGTTCCATATCGCCTTCTCCTCCCGTGTTCCTTGACGGGCCAGCCCCTGCCGGGACAACACTGCGCCCGGCTCTCGCCGGACCTGCTACCCCGAGGGCTCCAGCGGCTCGTCGGAAACGATGATGCCGTCCTCGTCGGCGCACAGCCATTGTCCCGCCGAGAACGTGATGCCACCAAACGTAACGGACACCTCCCGCTCGCCCACACCCTTCTTCACGCTCCTGAGGGGATGGGTATTCAGTGCCTTCACTCCCAGAGGTATCGCCGAAAGCTCGGCGGAATCCCGTACACAGCCGTACACGAGCACACCGGCCCAGCCATTTTCCAGCGCCAGCACCGCCATCCTGTCCCCCAGCAACGCGCAGCGCATGGACCCGCCACCATCAACCACCAGCACGCGCCCTTCTCCGGCTTCCTCCAGGGCCTCCCGCACCAGCGAATTGTCCTCGAACACCTTCACGGTGGCGATCCGCCCATGCCATTGACGGCGCCCACCGTAATCGTGAAACAACGGCGACAGCACCTGTACCCGATCATCGTACCTGTCACACAGATCGGTGGTACGCAGATTCATCCAGCACCTCCCGGGAACTCGCACAATGATTCTGGCTCATCCTCCTTGCGATTGCCATCCGGCCGGGGACCGG
>SLLM01000088.1 GCA_007134055.1 Ectothiorhodospiraceae bacterium
CCGTATCACCCGCGCTCATGTCCGCCTTGTCGGTTCCACCGAGCGGCTCACGGGTACCGTCGGCGCGCTCGATCCAGTCCTGCCCGAGGGCCCCGTCCTCGCCCCCCTGCAGGCCGCGTGGCGGCACCTTGCGGGAATTGGCCAGCAGAGCGACGGTCATGGGCTCCAGAAAGCGTATCCGCCGCTCGGCCCCGTCGCCACCCTGCCAGCGCCCCTTGCCGCCGGAGCCACGGCGAATACCGAATCGTTCGAGCAGCACCGGGAACCGGGATTCCAGAACCTCCGGGTCGGTCAGGCGGCTGTTGGTCATGTGCACGTGTACGGCGCTGGCTCCGTGGAAACCGTTGCCGGCGCCGGAACCACCGCAGAGCGTCTCGTAATGCTGGTGGCGATCATTGCCGAAGGTCACGTTGTTCATGGTGCCCTGGCCGTTGGCCAGTACGCCCAGCGCCGCGTACAGGGCATCGGTCACGACCTGGCTCACCTCGACGTTGCCCGCCACCACCGCGGCCGGATAGGTGGGATTGAGCATCGAGCCCTCCGGCACGATCAGCGCGATCGGCTTCAGGCAGCCGTCATTGAGGGGGATGCTGTCCTGCACCAGGGTGCGCAGCACGTAGAGTACCGCCGCCCGGGTGACGGCCTTGGGGGCGTTGAAGTTGCTCGGCTGCTGCCCGCTGCTGCCGGTGAAATCCACCGTCGCCGTGCGGGCGGCCTTGTCCACGCGGATCGCCACCCGAATGCAGGCACCGTTGTCCAGCTCCTTCTCCCAGGAACCGTCGTCGAGTACGTCCAGCACCCGACGGACCTGCTCTTCGGCATTGTCCTGCACGTGCTGCATGTACGCCTGAACCACCTCCAGGCCGAAGTGGCCAACCATCCGGTGCAGTTCGCTGGCGCCGCGGTTGTTGGCCGCGATCTGGGCCTTGAGGTCGTTGAGATTCTGCTCCACGTTGCGTGCGGGCATCACGGCGTTGCCGAACAGCTCGCGCAGCGCCTGTTCCCGGAACTCGCCGCCGTCCACCGCGTGGAAGTTGGTAATCAGGACGCCCTCCTCGTGGATGGTGCTGCTGTCCGGTGGCATGGATCCGGGGGTAGAGCCACCGATATCCGCGTGATGGGCCCGGCTGGCGATGTAGAACAGTGCCCGGTCTCCGGCTTCACTGAACACCGGGGTAACCACGGTGACGTCCGGCAGGTGGGTACCCCCGTGGTAGGGATCGTTGAGCATGAAGACATCGCCCGGCCGCATGGTGTCGCGGCGCTCGGCGATGATCGCGCGCACGCTCTCGCCCATGGAACCGAGGTGGACGGGGACGTGGGGCGCGTTCGCCACCAGACCGCCGTCCGCGTCGAACACGGCGCAGGAGAAATCCAGGCGCTCCTTGATGTTGGCGGAGTACGCGGTCTTCTCCAGGGTTCCCCCCATCTGTTCGGCGATGGACATGAAGAGGTTGTTGAAGACTTCAAGCATGACCGGATCCACGTCGGTTCCGACCGCGGTGCGTCGCGGCAGTGCCTGGATGCGCTCCATGATGATGTGGTTCTTGCGGTTGACGCCCGCCTGCCAGCCCGGTTCCACCACGATGGTGGAGACGGGCTCGCGGATGATCGCCGGCCCGTCGACGGTATCTCCGGGCTGCATCGTCTCGCGGTCATACACCAGCGTCGAGGAATGCTTCTCCCCGGCCATGTGGGTCTCCACATCGCCGATGGCATCGAGCCGTCCGGATTCCCGCAGCGACAGGTCCGGCTCTTCGGTCATGGCGCCGCTGGCGCCGACCACCTCCACCACACCGGCGGCAACCACCAGGGGCTTGTCCGGCATGGTGAAACCGAACTGCTGCCGGTGCGCCGTCTCGAAGGCGCGACGCATCTCCGTTGCGGAGCCGTAGTCCACCAGCAGGGTGGTGTCGGTACCGTCATACTTGAGCTGCAGCTTGTGAATCGCGGAGATGTCCGGCTCCCGAATCCCCTGGGCCCGCAGCTCGGCGCGGCCGTCCGCTTCCTGCTTCCGCAGCCGGGAGGAGAGTTCCTGCGCCAGGTCGTCGTCCAGAACGGCGTCCACGGCCAGTTCCCGCATGGTCGTGAGGTCCGCCAGGCCCATGCCGTAGGCGGACAGGACCCCGGCGAAGGGATGGATCAGGACGCGCTTCATGCCCAGGGCATCCGCCACCAGGCAGGCATGCTGGCCACCGGCACCGCCAAAGCAGTTCAGGGTATAGCCGGTCACGTCGTACCCCCGCTGCACGGAGATCTGCTTGATGGCGTTGGCCATGTTCTCCACGGCAATGCGGAGATAGCCCTCCGCCACTTCCACCGGCGTACGCTGGTCACCGGTGGCTTCGTGGATCCGGCCGGAGAGCAGCTCGAACTCCCGTCGTACCGCATCTGCATCCAGCGGCTGGTCGCCGTTGGGTCCGAACACCCTGGGGAAGAACTCCGGCTGCAGCTTACCGAGCATGACGTTGCAATCGGTCACCGTCAGCGGGCCGCCGCGACGATAACAGGCGGGGCCCGGGTTGGCGCCGGCGGATTCCGGTCCGACGCGGTACCGGGAACCGTCGAAGAAGAGCCGGGAACCGCCGCCTGCCGCCACGGTGTGAATCCGCATCATCGGAACCCGCATGCGCACGCCGGCAATGACCGTCTCGAAACTGCGCTCGAACTCGCCGTTGAAGTGGGAGACATCGGTGGAGGTGCCGCCCATGTCAAAGCCGATCACCTGGTCGAAGCCGGCCATCTGTGCCGTGCGCACGGAACTCACGATACCGCCCGCCGGACCGGAGAGGATGGCGTCCTTGCCCTCGAAGAACCGGGCGTCCGTCAGGCCGCCGTCGGATTTCATGAACTGCAGGCGAGTCTCTCCCAGCTCAGCCGCCACCTGGTTGGCATACCGCTTGAGGATCGGGGACAGATAGGCGTCCACCACCGTCGTATCGCCGCGGCCGACAAGCTTCATCAGCGGACTCACCTGGTGCGACGTGCTGATGCGGGAGAAACCGATCTCCCGTGCCAGCCCGGCCACCAGCTCTTCATGCGCGGTGTAGCGATAGCCGTGCATGAACACCACGGCGCATGCCCGGTAGCCCTGCTCGTAGGCCTCAAGCAGGTCCCGGCGCACGGCGTCCGGATCCGGTTCCCTCAGCACGGCACCGTCGGCTGCGACCCGTTCCTCGACCTCGATCACATGGCCGTAGAGCTGTTCGGGAAGCTGGATGTCCAGGGCAAAGATGTCCGGCCGAGTCTGGTACCCGATGCGCAACGCGTCGGCGAAACCACTGGTAATGACCAGGACCGTCGCCTCGCCCTTGCGTTCCAGCAACGCGTTGGTGGCTACCGTGGTTCCCATTTTCACGGCGTCGAGTTTCTCGCCCGGTATCCGGTCGCCGCCCTGCAGGCCCAACAGTTCCCGGATTCCCTGCAGCGCTGCATCCCGGTAGCGTTCCGGGTTCTCGGAAAGCACCTTGTGGGTGACCATCGCGCCATCGGGACGGCGGCCGATGATATCGGTAAAGGTGCCGCCGCGATCCACCCAGAACTGCCATTGTTCGGTTGTCGCATTCGCGCTCATGCGCAGTGCTCCTCTGTGTATCACACCGGCTATTCGGTCATGAAAGGTTTCCGCGTCAGGCTGCTAGCGACGCTGGCTCATGGTTTCCGGGAGCCAGGTGGCGATCTCGGGAAACACGACGATCAGCGCCGCCGCCAGGCACAGCACCAGGAAAAAGGGGAACGACGCCCAGGCGACCTGGAGTATGTTTTTACCGGTGAGCCCCTGGATGACGAACAGGTTGAAGCCCACCGGAGGCGTAATCTGCGACATCTCCACGACAATCACGAGGAAGATGCCAAACCATATCAGGTCCAGGCCCGCAGCCTGAACCATGGGCAGGACAACGGAAGTGGTCAGCACGACCACGGAAATCCCGTCCAGGAAGCACCCCATGACGACGAAGAAAACGACCAGGGCGAACAGTAACCAATACACCGACAGATCCATCTGCGCAATCCAGCCGGCCAACTCACGGGGTATGCCGGTGTATCCCATGGCCGTGGTGAGAAATGCCGCGCCGGCAAGGATGAAACAGATCATGCAGGACGTCCGCGTCGCTCCGAGGAGCCCGTCCAGAAAGGAATTCCAGTTCAGCGTGCCACTCACCAGCGACAGCAGCAGTGCTCCGACAACCCCAAGCGCCGCGGCCTCATTGGGAGTGGCGACGCCGGTATAGATCGAACCGATCACCGCAACGATCAGGCCAACCACGGGCAACAGGCGTCCCGAGGCCCGAACCCGGGCCATGAACGGCAGGCTGGGCTCCGCCGGTGGCTGTTGCGCGGGATGGAGTAGCGACCAGACAATGACATACCCCATCAGCAAGCCGATCAACATCAGGCCCGGCAGGATGCCGGCGATGAACAGCCGGGCGATGGAAACCTCGGCGCTCACCCCATAGACGATCAGTATGATCGACGGCGGTATGAGCAGACCCAGGGTCGCCGAACCGGCCAGCGTACCGATCACCATATTCTCCGGATAACGCCGCCGCTTGAGTTCCGGAATGGACATGCGGCCGATCGTTGCCGCGGTGGCAGCGGAAGATCCCGAGACCGCCGCGAACACAGAACAACCCAGCACGTTGACGTGGAGCAGGCGGCCCGGCAAACGCCCCAGCCAGGGCGCCAGGCCCGCGTACATGTCCTCCGAAAGCCGCGACCGGAACAGGATTTCACCCATCCAGATGAACATGGGCAGGGCCGCCAGCGACCACGAGGAGACCGAACTCCACAGGCTGTTGCCCATCACCAGCCCCGTGGGTGCGCCGGTAAAGGCACCGATCCCGAGCACCGCAACCCCCATGAGGGAGAGGGCAACCCAGAGTCCCGACCCCAGGAGCAGCAGCAGCACGAAGAGGAGCAGAAGACCGATTCCGGTAGTACCCATGGTAACTACTCCTCCATAAGGCCAGCGCGGCGATCGTAGGGAAGTTCCTCGCCGCGTATCAGCGCAACCAGGCAGTCGAGAAGTGCGACCAGGAAGCCGACGATGCCCAGCACCATGCCGGCCTGCGGGATCGCCAGGGGGATGGCCAGACGCCCCGGGGACACGTCACCGAATTCAAGCGACTCCCGCACCAGTTCCACACACCACCAGGCGGCAAAGCCGACCAGGGCGATTGCGAGCAGCAGGGATGTGTACTCGAACAGCGTCTGCAGACGCATCGGCAGCCGCTCGAGCAGCAGCTGGACGCGGATATGGCCACCGTGCATGAACGTAGGGGCAAGGGCGAGAAAGGTGGATGCGAGCACCAGGTAGCCCGCCATCTCATTGGCGGACGGAATGGTCAGGCCGACGAAACGGCCCAGAACCTGGCCCAGCACCAGGACGCAGATTGCAACCAGTGAAGCAGCTGCAAGCACAGCGCAGAGTAGATACAGCCGGTCCAGCAGGTAGCGCATGGTGGCCCCCGGAAGTTCGATACGGGATCAAGGGAAGGAGGCCGGGGCGGCGCATGCCGACCCGGCAGACGTGTTCAGTCGATACCGTACGCCCGGAGCAACGCCTCACCGTCGGCTCCCGCTTCCTGTATCCACTCCTGGATCATCTGCTCGCCGATGGCGTTGAGCCCCTCCATCAGCTCGTCGCTCGGCTCCATCACCCGCAGACCGTTCTCGTCGAGGATGGCCTTCTGCGCCTCCGCTTCTTCACGGCTCATCGTCCAGCCGCGTTCCTCCGCCCGCTGGGCAGCCTCCAGGATCACGTCCCGGGTTGCCTCGTCAAGCTGATCCCAGCTGCGCTGGTTGACGACCACCATGTTCTTGGGAATCCATGCCTGGACGTCGTAGAAGTAATCGACGAAATCCCAGGCGGTGGAGTCGACCCCCGTCGTCGGGGAGGTGATCATGGCGTTGATGATCCCGGTGGAGAACGCCTGGGGGATCTCCGGCACCTCCACCTGCGTGCCCTGCATGCCCAGCAGTTCCGCCATGCGGGAGGTGGTGGCGTTGTACGCCCGGAAGCGCAGGCCCTCGAAGTCCTCCACCGTGTCGAGTTCCCGGTTGGTATAGAAGCCCTGGGCCGGCCAGGCGACGGAGTACAGTAGCTTGATCCGGTCCTGTGCCAGTAGTTCCTCGATTTTCGGCCGCGACGCCTGCCAGAGGCGCTCGGCCTCGTCGTAGCTCGTCGCCAGGAAAGGCACCGAATCGACGGCATAGATCGGACTTTCGTTGCCGAGGATGGATATGAACAGCTCCCCCGCCTGCACCTGGCGATTGCGTACGGCACGCTTTATGTTCGGATGGCTGATCAGGGAACCCGCACTGTGTACCTCGATGTGCATGGCGCCATCCGTTGCCTCACGCACCTCCTCGACGAACAGGCGGATGTTTTCCGTGTGGAACGTGGAATCGCCGTATGGTGTTGCCATGTCCCAGTGCACGTCCGTTGCCGAGGCCGTCGAACCCAGGGCCAGGGCAAGGGCGCCAATCAGAGTCGATGTACGGATCATGTTCTCCTCCTGCGTGGACACCGGCAGCAGTGCCGGATCACGCATAATTTATTCTTCGTTTATAAATCGTCAATAAAATACAAACTAAAGTATGTATCCAGCTGTGGGTGCATGCAAGCAGTACGATAGTCAACGGCCGCGCCGGTACGGCGATGGTGCATCAGGAATCCGCGGCCCCGGGGCAGGGCTGATCCGTTCCTCTGGGGGATGCGTCGTGCCGTTACAGCGAACTCGCTGCCCGGGCTGCCTGATCATAGATCCCGGAGATCGCGCGCAGCCGGGTCGCCATGGCGGCGAGCTCTTCCGGGTCGGGGCCACCGAACAGGGCCAGGGCATCCACCAGGCAGGCTTCCCGGATCTCCCGGTACCGCCGGCATGTATCGCGTCCCTTCTGGGTCGTCCGGTAACCCATCTCCTTCCCGCGCCGCTGCGCCTCGATCAGTTCCAACCGGCGCAGCTTCTTCAGGGCGTAGTTGACCAGGTGGGTATCCTCGACGTTGAGGACCAGGCAGATCCCGGCCAGCGTCTTCTCCCGGCTGCGATGGTTGATGTTATGCAGCACGAGCACATCCAGAGCGGAAAGATCCGGTATTCCGGAGGCAGCCATGCAATGCACCATCCAGCGTTCGAAGGCGTGACCGGCGTTGATCAGGGCGTACTCGAGCTGACTGAGTTCGGCGGCCTTGCGGGAAACCAGATGCTCCGAGGATACGATCGCCTTGTGTTTGCTCATCCCCCCTCCTCAAGGACAGTCTCCGATGGCCGGCGATGCGTTCGTCCGGGCATACCGAATTGATTGCAGATTTATCGAGACTCTACCAATGACTGGAGGTACTGCACCAGTCGACCGGGACTCCCCCCGGTTCCGGGCCTCAAGCGGCGGGTTGCCCCGAAGATCCGGGATTTACCGGGATGGAACCGGATCCCGTATACTTCCCGGTCAAGGACGTGCGCGGGTGGGACATGACACAGGAACGCAGGGCATATCAGCGGCGCTCGGTGTACTGGGACGCTGACGTCAGCGGCGAAGGTTTCGGTCCTCTGGCCTTCGAGATCCGGGATTTCTGCGAAGGCGGCCTGTTTCTGGTCGCGGCGACGCGCACCGCCGATCAGCATCTGCGCCAGCAGGTATCCGCGCGGGCCCGGGTGCGCATCGGGTTCGCCGATCCGCTCACCGGCCGTCGCCGCCAGGTGGAGGGGGCCATCGCCCGGGAGGCGGGTCATGGCTTCGGGGTGGCCTTCGACGCGCCGCAACCGGAACTGGTCTCGGCCCTGGACACGATAGCGGCAAGCACCCGTTCCGCCGCCTCGGGGGAACTGCGTGCGGATGCAGATCGGCAGGCGCTTACCCGGGACGACAAACGCCGCAACCAGGCCCTCGTCGAGCACTGCAGCGACCTGATTTCCGACTTCCTGGCTGCCCGGCTGGACAGCTTCACCTCACAGGCGGAGGGAGCCCTGTTCCACGCTGCCGAAGGGGCCGCCAGCAACGCCGTCCAGGCGGCATACTTCGGCGGGATCCGCATGCTGAAGAACCATCGCGGGCAATTCACCGCCGGCATACGCGAACTGGCCCTGGCCAACTGGTCCGAGCTGGGCCGTTTCTCCATCGCTCCGGAGCAGGACGCCGCCGTTACGACGGATCAGCTGGCGCTGGTGGACGAGGGCGAGTTCGAGGACTGGCTGCAACGCTCCGAAGTCGTCAGCCGTGCCGAGACCAGGGCGATCCGCAGCCTGCGCCACCTGCAACGCCGCCTGTCCGCCCTGGAGGGGCGATCAATCGACGAGTACCACAACCCCATATCCCCGGTGGCCCTGTGCTCCTTCCTGGCGGGACAGTTGGCCATCTTCCGCCCGGAACAGGCGACCAGGGGCGTGATCTACCAGAGCTTCGGCAAGGCGCTCCTGAACCAGCTTGGCGTGCTTTACGACGGCCTCAACGTACGCCTGCGCGATGCCGGAGTACTCCCGGACCTCGAGGGAGAACGCTACCGGATCAGGAGTGTACGCAGTTCCGGACCGACGGTCACCGCACCCGATACAGCCGGCTCCACGGGACAAACGGCTGATCCGCAGGCGGACGCAATACCTGCCGCACCGGCCACCGGGATCAGCGGACTGTACCGCACCGTGCGGGATCTGTTCCGCGCCAGTCGGCAAGCGTCGGAACAGGCCAGCGCGCCTCCGGCGACCACACTCCGCCCGGCGCCACCGGAGCTGTTGCAGAACGCGGCCAGGGCCCTGGCCTCCCATACCGTGGTGCCAGGCGGCGAAACGCCGCTCAGGCAGCAGTTGCAGGACCAGCTGCAGCAGTCCGACCCGGAGCTCGGCCTCGGCCCGGAACAGGCGGAGAGTATCGACCTGCTGGAGCACTGGTTCTCGGAATTGCGGCCCCGCGCGGACGACAACGGCTTCTTCCGGGACTGGAGCCACCGCCTGATCCCCGCCGCCATGGCCCAGGAATTGCGCGACGGAGGGTTCCTGCAGCAGCGGGATCGTCCGATTCACCGGCTGATCGATGCCCTGGACCGGGCCGCGAATTCCCTGGCCGCTTCCCGGCCGGCCGATCGTCCCGCCCTGCAGGCGCAGCTGGAATCCGCCCTGGGCCGGGCGGTAGCCGCGGAAGGAGACCCTGCCCGCCTGCAGGAGGCCGCCGATTCCCTGGACGCCAGCGTGGAACGCTCCCGACGTGCCGTGGAAGCCGGCATGGAGCGCGTACGACAGATGTGCGAGGGCTCCCAGCGTCTGGCCCTTGCCCGGGAAGCTGTGGAAGAGGCGCTGAACGCCCGCCTCGGTGATCGCCAGGTGCCCTCCCCGTTGCTGCGCCTGATCGAGGAAGGCTGGCGCAACCACCTGGTCCTGGTGGATCTGCGCCACGGCCAGGAGGGTCCGCACTGGCGTCGCGGCCTGCGGGCGGTGGAGTTGCTGCTGGCCGGGCTGGGCTCCGAGGACGTCCCCCGCCGCCGAATCAGGGAGCCTCGCAAGTTGCTGCAATACGTGGCACGGGCGCTCGCGCGGATGAACCGGCCGGAGAAGGAGGTGCGCGCCCTCATCGAGGAACTCGAACGCTGGCTGGCGGAACCGCTGGATGGCCCCTACCCGCCAAGCGGACGTTTCGAGCCTGTGGCCAGCGAGGAGCCACCGCCCCCGCCGGACGCGGACACTCCCCAGGAGTGGCTGGGACGCGCGAAACTGCTCAACCCTGGGGACTGGGTTCAGGTACCGGACGACAACGGCGAGGCACGCCCCTTGCGCCTGGCGTGGGTCAGCCGCCACCGGGACCGGTTCGTCTTCATCAACCGGACCGGTCAGCGGGCGGCCGAACTGAACCTGGGGGAGCTGTCCCGGGTCCTGGGGGAGCAGACGGAGCCGGCGGAAGACCTCAACGCCCCTGCCACGGTGCGCCGGTGGCAGGACATGCTGGTGAAGCTCAACCAGCAACTCTCCCACCAGGCCACCCATGACCCGCTGACGGGGCTTCTCAACCGCAAGGCCATGCAACGACGCATACGGCACCTGATGGAGGACCCACGGGCGGAGGCCATGGAGCACGTCTTCTGCCAGTTCGCCCTGGATGAGTTCAAGCTGGTCAACAATACCCTGGGCCACGAAGGCGGCGACCTCACGTTGCGTGACGTGGCGGAGCTGCTGCAGGAGGAGGCAGGACGGCGCGTTCTCCTGGCCCGCATGGGAGGCGACGAGTTCGCCGTGCTCATGGTCCGCACCAGCCGCGAGGACGCCACGGAGTTCGTCGAGCACCAGCTGGAACGGCTCCGCTCCCACCGCTTCGGGACGGAGGAGCGACCCGTACGCCTGACGGCCAGTGCCGGAATGGTCGGATTCACCCGGCAATCCCACAGCGAGGAGACCCTGCTGCGGGATGTGGACCACGCCTGCTTCCGCGCGAAGGAAAGCGGCGGCAACCGTTGCCATCTGGTCCGGCCGGGCGACAGTGAACTCGCAGATCTGCAGCAAAGCATGAATCAGGCGACGCGGGTGGACCGTGCCCTGGAGGGGGGCATGCTGCGGTTGCGCTGCCAGCGCATCATACCTTTGCAGAACGAGGAGCTGCCCCCCCTGTTCGAAGTGCTGATCACCATGGCTGACTCCGATCACACCGTCATCCGCCCCGACCAGTTCATCCCTGCCGCCGAGCGCTTTGGCCGTATGCCGGCCCTGGATCGGTGGGTGATCCGGGAAGTCTTTGACTGGTGCCGGAGCCATCCGGACACGCTGCGCGGGATCGGCGCTCTGTCCATCAACCTGTCGGGGCAGACACTGAACGACATCGGCTTCCTGGACTACCTGCAGGGTGAGTTCGACGCCGGCCGAATCCCCCCGGAGAAGATCTGCTTCGAGGTCACGGAGACCGCGGCCATGGCCAATCTCTCGGTGGCGGCCGATCTCATCCGCGAGTTGAAACGGATGGGTTGCCGGTTCGCGCTGGACGACTTCGGCAGCGGCCTGTCATCGTATTCCTACCTGAAGAATCTGCCGGCGGACCTGCTCAAGATCGACGGGGAATTCATCCGGGAACTGGACAGCCCCGCGGCGGACGACGCCATGGTGCGCTCGATCCACGAACTGTGCCATCACCTCGGCAAGCTGACCGTGGCCGAATACGTGGAATCCGACGCCATCCGCATGCGGTTGCGCGGGATTGGCCTCGACTACGCCCAGGGATACGGAATCGAGTACCCCGTGCCCCTGGATGAACTGGTCGCGAATGCACTGGTATCCTGATCCGGGGATACCAGCACCCGGATGTAACCCGCTTTCTGCAATCCCTATACAAATGCTGTACAATCATGTTCGTCGAGCTGGTTCACGACCGAGGACGTTCCCAATGAGCAATGACATGGCGCACTGCTTCGAGCAGATCATCGCCGCCGTGGGCGAGGACATCCACCGCGAAGGGCTGGTGAAGACACCCGCGCGCGCCGCCCAGGCATTCGAATACCTCACCATGGGTTACCGGCAGAACCTGGACGAACTGGTCAACGGCGCCGTGTTCGCCTCGGACAGTGACGAAATGGTGATCGTCAAGGGGATCGAGCTGTACTCCCTGTGCGAACACCACCTGCTACCCTTCATCGGTCAGGCCAATGTCGCCTATATCCCGAACGGCCGGGTGATCGGGCTCTCCAAGATCGCGCGCATTGTCGACATGTATGCCCGCCGGTTCCAGATCCAGGAGAACCTCACCCGCGAGATCGCCGAGGCAGTGCAGAACGTCACCGATGCCAAGGGCGTGGCCGTGCAGATCAATGCCCGCCACATGTGCATGATGATGCGAGGCGTGGGCAAGCAGAACTCGGAGATGAGCACCTCGGTCATGCTGGGCGCGTTCCGCCAGTCCCAGAACACCCGCAACGAGTTCCTGCAGCTCATCCGCTGCTGACCGGCCCGAGTCACCGCCGGAGAGGAGTCACCATGGCCTCCGCCGACATCACCTCCACCGACCATCGGATCGCGGTCACGGAATCGTGCATCCGCATCAAGGATCTGCGCCTGCGCACCTATGTCGGGCTGAACCGCGAGGAACAGGAAAAGCGCCAGGACGTGGTGATCAACATCACCATCGACTACGACGGCCTGCGCGCCGCCCGCTCCGATCATCCGGATCAGGCCCTCAACTACCGCACGATCACCAAGGAGGTCATCGAGCTGGTGGAGAACAACCGCTTCCAGCTATTGGAAAAGCTGGTTCACGACATCCTTGCCCTGACGTTGCGGCACCAGGCGGCACAGGAGGTGGAAGTGGAGGTGGACAAGCCCCACGCGCTGCGTTTTGCCGACTCCGTTTCCCTGACCATGACCGGTCGTCGCGCCGGCAGCCATGACTGAACGCCAGCGGGCCGCGGAACGCCCGCGTCGAACGGCGCTGGTGCTGGGAGCCGCCAGCGCCGTGCCCTTCATCGCCGCCGCCATTGCCGCCTGGCTTCTTACCGACAGCCTCCTCGCCAACACGCTGGTGAGCGCGGCCTACCTGTATGGCGCCGTGGTACTCTCCTTCCTGGGCGGCATACACTGGGGCGTGGCGCTGCGCAACGGCAACACCCTGGCGCGGGATTACTGGTTCGGTGTCATTCCGGCGCTGATCGCCTGGGGTGCCTTGCTCATACCCATGCGCTACGGCCTGCTGCTGCTGGCGGCCGCGCTTGCCGGCCAGTTCATCGCCGACCTGCGCCTCTCCCTGCCCTACTGGTTCCGCACCCTGCGGGCGGCCCTGACGATCGTCGCCATCACCAGCCTGATGCTCATCATCGCCGTGGTCTGGCACGCCTGAGCGAACCAGGAGGTGGCGGCGCCACCGGCTGGTCTCAGCGGCGGCTCTCGGCGAGCATTCCCCGGTACGCGTCCTCGTAGAAGAAGGAGTCTTCGCCGAAGGCCGGGCGCAGCTGGTTCAGCCAGGTGGCCTGCGGATCGAAACGGGCGAAAAACGGCCGCTGTACCCAGTCCGGATCGCGCGCCTGCAGGAAGCGCAGGACAAACACCCGCTCGCCGTTGATCTCCGTAACGCCCTGCACCTCGACCTTGCCGGGATCGGCGCTCATGGACGGACCGCGCGCCGTACGCCCCAGTCCGGATACCTGCTGCACGGCAC
>SLLM01000310.1 GCA_007134055.1 Ectothiorhodospiraceae bacterium
CCGATCCCCATGATCCGTGGCGGGACTCCCACGGTCAGCGCGCCGCGGTACCGCGCCCGGGGCGTCAGCCCGTGGCGGCGCACCGCCGCTTCCGAGGCGAGGATCAGGGCCCCGGCGCCGTCGTTGACCCCGGAAGCATTGCCAGCGGTGACCGTCCCGCCCTCCTTGCGGAAGGGCGTCGGCAGGCCGGAGAGGTCCTCCAGCGTGGTCTGCGGTCGCGGGTGCTCATCCTCCTCCACGCTCAGCGGCTCGCCACGCCGCTGCGCCACCTGTACCGGCACGATCTCCTCGGCCAACCGCCCGGCCTGCCGTGCCGCTTCAGTCCGTTGCTGGCTGCGCAGGGCGAAGGCATCCTGATCGCTACGCGCCACGCGGAAGTCCTCGGCGACGTTCTCGGCGGTTTCGGGCATGGAGTCTATGCCGAACTGCTCCTTCATCCGGCGGTTGACGAATCGCCAGCCGATGGTGGTATCGAAAATCTCCGCCCGGCGGCTGAAGGGCTGATCCGCCTTGGGCATCACGAATGGTGCCCGCGACATCGACTCCACCCCGCCGGCGATGATCAGTTCCGCCTCGCCGGCGCGGATTGCCCGCGCGCCGGTAACGACTGTATCCATACTGGAGCCGCACAGGCGGTTGACCGTGCTCGCGGGGACCGACTCCGGAAGCCCCGCCAGCAAAACGGCCATGCGACCCACGTTACGGTTGTCCTCGCCGGCCTGGTTGGCACAGCCGAACAGCACGTCATCCAGTGCCGACCAGTCGACATCCGGGTTGCGCTCCATCAATGCCCGCAGGGGCACGGCGGCCAGGTCGTCCGCCCGCACCTTCGACAGGGAACCGCCGTAGCGCCCGAAGGGCGTACGCACGGCATCACATACAAAAACTTCCACGTCGCTCATGGCTCTTCCACCTCCAGTCCCGGCACCAGCTGTCCGTACAGCGAGTAGGACCGTCCCCGGAATACCGCTACCAGGCGCCCGCCCCGTGTCGCCACCGTCACGTCGTACACACCCGTGCGCCCTGCCCGACTGCGTTCCTCGCAAGTGGCCACCAGTTCGTCACCACGCGCCCCGGGCGAAACGAAGTCGATACTGGCCCCGGAAGCCACTGTCAGACGGTTCGCCCCGTTGCAGGCGAAGGCAAATGCGGAGTCCGCCAGGCTGAATATCAGCCCGCCGTGACAGTTGTCATGACCGTTTACCATGTCCCCGCGAATCACCATGGAAAGGCGGGCGTACCCGGGGCGGACCTCCTCCAGCTTCATTCCCAGCGACCGTGAGGCCTCGTCCCCTTCCCACATGGCGGCGGCACACCGTTCGGCAACGACCTGCGCCGGCTGCCGTTCCACGTCCTGCTCTCGCTTCATGTCATTGCCCATTCCGGTTCAGTCCCTCCAGAAGCACCGGCCAGAATCCCCCGCCCCGGTTCTAGCGCCCGGAGAACCGCGGGGTGCGCTTCTCCATGAAGGCGGCCACGCCTTCCCGGTAGTCCTCGGTCTTCCCCGCCGCGCGCTGCAGATCCCGCTCGAGATCCAGCTGCTGGTCGAGATTGTTGTTCCACGAGGCGTGGATGGCCTGCTTGATATACGCCAACCCCCGGGTAGGCTGGGAGGCGAGATGTGTCGCCAGTTCTTCCGCCTCGCCCTCGAGGGCGTCATCATCGATGACCTTCCAGATCATTCCCCACTCGGCGGCCTGCTCTGCGGTCAGCTTGTCTCCGAGCAGCGCCAGCCCCATCGCGCGGGCCTGCCCGACCAGCCGCGGCAGATGCCAGGTGCCACCGGAATCGGGAACCAACCCGATCCGGCAGAATGCCTGCACAAACGACGCCGAACGGGCCGCAAGCACAAGATCGCACGCCAGTGCCAGGTTCACGCCGGCACCGGCAGCCACTCCGTTCACCGCACAGATGACCGGAACGGGCAGGGCCCGCAGGCGACGGATCAACGGGTTATAATAAGCTTCCAGGGAATATCCCAGGTCCGGTGCGCCGGCTCCCGGTTCCACCGCGCGATCGGACAGGTCTTGACCGGCGCAGAAGCCCCGGCCGCGGCCCGTTAGCAACAGGCAGCGCAGGGTGTCATCGGCCTCAAGCGCATCCATCGCCTGCGCGACTTCCCGGTGCATACCGACGTTGAAACTGTTCAGGCTCCGGGGACGATTCAGCGCCAGGCGAGCGATGCCGCCCTCGATGCCGAACTCTATGGTTTCGAAATCCATGGCGTGCTCCGACGTGATCTGACATACCGACCGCGACGCGGGTTTCGAACCTCCCGGCGGCGGTGATGCAGGGTTCGGGATTGCAGCTTAGCGCACCTGCCAAAAAGGATACAACTTTTACATTGACAGCTGCCTTTCATGTATCACAATAAGGGCGAAATGCCGGATGACCCATGTTTCAGGAGTACCACAACCGGGGCACAGGAAAACCATAAACTATTGATATTAAAATTCTGTGTTGTGGCACTACGGCTACCCGGGCAGGTGCAGCGCAAATGTCACACAGTCACTGTGCAACGCAGCATGAATGCGATCATGTCACGACCGTCTGAACCGGTCGCGCAACAGGACACGTTGCGGAGACACAGCGACCGACTCCAGGAGATGCATCCATGAGCGAAACCTTCTTCGAAACCCATCGCCAGACGCTGGAACGCGCCATTGAAGCGACGCGAACCCGGGAGTTCTGGAGCCCCTACCCCGAGATGCCCAGCGGCAAGATCTACGGCGAGAATGCTGCGGCCGCGGGCGAGGAAGCATTCAAGGCACGATTGAACCGGCCGTTCTCCCTGGAACTGCCCGGGGCTGACGGAACCGCGGGCAGTGAAACCTCCCCGTTCGGCTTCGAACTTGGCATCAGCTACCCGCGGGCAAACGTGGACAAGCTCACCGAGGCCATGCAGACGTCACTACCGGCCTGGCGGGATGCAGGGCCGGATGTCCGCGCCGGCGTCTGCCTGGAAATCCTTCACCGGTTGAATCAGCGCAGTTTCGAGTTGGCCCATGCCGTCATGCACACTGCCGGCCAGGCCTTCATGATGGCGTTCCAGGCCGGTGGCACCCACGCGCAGGACCGGGGCCTGGAGGCAGTGGCCTACGCCTACGAGGCCATGACCCGGACACCGGAACATACCCGCTGGGTGAAGCCACAGGGCAAGCGTGACCCGCTGGAGATGGACAAGGGTTTCCACGTGATCCCCCGGGGGCTGGCGCTGATGATCGGCGTCTCCACCTTCCCCACCTGGAACGGATACCCGGGGCTGTTCGCCAGCCTGGCGACCGGCAACCCGGTCATCGTCAAACCGCATCCGCATACGATCCTGCCGCTCGCCATTACCGTGGAAGTGTGTCAGGGCGTGCTGCGGGAGGCAGGCTTCGATCCCTGGCTGGTGTCCCTGGTCACGGATACCCGCGAGCAACCGGTGACCAAGGAACTGGCGCTGCACCCGGCCGTGCGGGTGATCGACTACACCGGCAGCTCGGAGTTCGGCGAGTGGCTCGAGCGCAACTGCCACCAGGCCCAGGTGTACACGGAGAAATCCGGCGTCAACAGTGTGGTCATCGACTCCACGGACAACCTCAAGGCCATGACCCAGAACCTGGCCTTCTCGCTGAGCCTCTACTCCGGCCAGATGTGCACTTCGCCGCAGAACATCTTCGTCCCCAGGGAGGGGATCGAGACGGACCAGGGCCACCTTACGTTCGACCAGGTTGCCGAGGCACTGGCGTCCGGCGTGAGCAAGTTCCTGTCGGACAATGATCGCGCCAACGCGGTACTCGGCGCGATCCAGGCCCCGGAGACGGCGGAGCGTATCGAGGAGGCACGCTCCCTGGGCCGCGTGGTGCTGGACTCGGAGACGCGGCAGCACCCGGATTTCCCGCAGGCGCGCATCCGCACACCACTGATGCTCAGCGTGGATGCCGCCCGCGACGAGCAGGTCTACCAGCGGGAGCTGTTCGGCCCGATCTCCCTGGTGATCGCCGCCGACAGCACCGAGGACGGCATCCGACGCGCGACAGTACTCGCCCAGGAGAAAGGGGCGATCACCTGGAGCCTTTATTCCACCAGCGAAGCGGTGCAGGCACGCATGGAGCAGGCTGCACTGGAGGCCGGCGTATCCCTGTCCATCAACCTCCTTGGCGGCGTATTCGTGAACCAGACCGCGGCATTCAGCGACTACCACGCCACCGGGGCCAACCCGGCCGCTAACTCGTGCCTGTGTGACGCCGCATTCGTTGCCAATCGCTTCCGCGTCGTGCAGACGCGACGGCATGCGGCATAGAATCCGTGGGCCCGGCATTGCCCGGGCCTTCTCCGGGGAGACAATGCAATGCCCTGCTATTCCATCGATGGGCTCAAGCCGGTGGTGCATCCCGATGCCTTCGTCCACCCGACCGCCGTGCTGATCGGCGACGTCATTATCGCCGCCGGCGTCTACGTGGGGCCATCGGCCTGCCTGCGGGGAGACTTCGGCCGCCTGCTCCTGGAGGAAGGCAGCAATCTGCAGGACACCTGCGTGATGCACGGCTTCCCTGGTACCGATACCGTCGTCGGCCGCGACGGGCATATCGGCCATGGCGCCGTTCTCCATGGTTGCCGGGTTGAAGAGAACGCCATGGTCGGCATGAACGCGGTAATCATGGACAATGCCGTAATCGGCGAGTCCGCGATCGTCGCCGCCTGCGCCTTCGTTCGCGCCGACAGCAATCTGCCGGCACGGCACCTGGTCATCGGGGTCCCGGCGAAGGTGGTCCGGGAGCTCAGCGACGAGGAGATCGCCTGGAAGCGGGAAGGAACCCGCACGTACCAGGAGCTAGTGCGCCGCTGCCAGGCCTCCATGGTGGAGGTTACGCCGCTGACCGCACCGGAAGCCGGCCGGCGCCGCCTGCAGGTAAGCGACGTGGAGCCCCTGCACAACCGCAAGCAGCGCAGCAACGACGACCAGTAAGCGCAGGAGGTACACCGGTCATGATCTATGAACACATCCGCACGGAAACCGACGGCCGCGTGGCGCGCATCACCCTGGATCGGCCGGAGGCAATGAATGCGCTCTCCGTCGCACTGATGGAGGAGGTCGGCCAGGCGCTGGCGCTGTTCGGGGCCGATGACGGCGTCGGCGCGGTGATCATTACCGGCAACGAGAAGGCCTTTGCCGCGGGTGCCGATATCAAGGACATGGCGCGGCTCGACTACACCGCGGCCATGACCCGGGACTTCCCCTTCAACGCCGGCGGCTGGGAGGCGTTGAACCGGTTCCGCAAACCCGTCATCGCCGCCGTCTCCGGGGTCTGTCTCGGAGGCGGCTGCGAACTCGCCATGGCCTGCGACCTCATCATCGCCGCCGACAACGCCCGCTTCGGCCAGCCGGAAGTGAAGCTGGGCATCATGCCCGGCGCCGGCGGCACCCAGCGCCTGGTCCGGGCCATCGGCAAGGCCAAGGCAATGGAACTGTGCCTCACCGGCCGCATGATGGATGCCGGGGAAGCGGAACGCGCCGGGCTGGTGGCGTTCGTCACTCCGCTGGACTCCCTGCAGGAGCGGGCGCTGGAAACCGCCCGCACCATCGCCGGCCACTCGCTGCCAAGTACCATGATGATCAAGGAATCCGTGAACCAGGCGTTCGAGTCCCCGCTCTCCAGTGGCCTCGTGTTCGAACGGCGTCTCTTCCAGGGAACGTTTGCCACGGCGGACCAGGCGGAGGGCATGGCCGCCTTCGTGGAAAAGCGCAGACCCGACTTCAGTCACCGCTAAGGCGTCAGCCGGAGGACAACAGCATGAGCGAGCTGCCAGCCAGCCGGGCGATCGGGGTGGTCGGTGCAGGTACCATGGGGGCCGGCATCGCCCAGGTTGCCGCCGCGGCCGGCCATGAGGTGTACTTGTTCGATGTCCGCGAGGGCGCTGCGCAGGATGGCCTCACCCGCATCCGCAAGGGCCTGGAGAAGCCGGTCCAGCGCGGCCGGATGACGGCGGAGCAGGCCGAGACAATCTGCCGCCGTATCCATCCTGCTGCGGAACTGCAGGCGCTTTCCCCCTGCGCCCTGGTGGTGGAGGCAGTCGTCGAGGACCTGGCCGTCAAGCAGAAGCTGTTCGCGGACCTGGAATCCATCTGTGCACCGGATACGCTGCTCGCCACGAACACCTCGTCCATCTCGATAACCGCCATTGGTGCAGCCCTGCAGCGACCGGAGAATCTCCTGGGCATGCACTTCTTCAATCCCGCGCCGGTACTCAGGCTGGTGGAGATCGTCAGCGGTGCCGCCACCGCGCGACAGGCAGCGGATACCGCCTTCGACACCGCAGCCGCATGGGGCAAGTTTCCGGTGCATGCCCGCTCCACCCCGGGATTCATTGTGAACCGGGTTGCCCGTCCCTTCTATGCCGAGGCCCTCCGTGTGCTGGAGGAAGGAGGCAGCGACGTTGCCACGCTTGACGCGCTGTTGCGGGATTGCGGCGGATTTCGCATGGGTCCGTTCGAGCTGATGGACCTGATCGGGCATGACGTCAATTATGCCGTAACCAACTCGGTATTCGCCGGCCACTACTACGATCCGCGCTTCCTGCCCTCGCTGCTGCAGAAAGAACTCGTGGAAGGCGGCCTGCTGGGACGCAAGAGCGGCCGGGGGTTTCACGACTACCGGGAGGGTGCTTCGCCGCCCGCACCCCGGGAGGCGCCCCCCGGGCCGCCACCGGGGCCCTGCGTGGCAGCCGGCGACCTCGGCCCCGCGGAAGGCCTGGTATCCGCCCTGAAGGCGCGGGGCGTAGCCGTGGAACGACGGGACGGCCCCGGCGTCCTGCGCCTTGGCGAATTGACCCTGGCACTCACCGACGGGCGGCTTGCCACGCAGCGACGCCGCGATGACGGCCTGGAACGGCTGGTAGTCTTCGACCTGGCCCGGGACTATGGCGAACTCTCCCGGATCGCCCTGGCACCGGCGGACGGAACCCCGGACGCGGACCTGTCCGCCGCCTGCGGCCTGTTCCAGGCCCTGGGTGCCGCGGTCAGCGTCCTGGATGACGTTCCCGGACTGCTGGTGATGCGTACCGTCTGCATGCTCGTGAACGAAGGGGCCGATGCGGTCAACCAGTCCGTGTGTACAGCCGAGGGATGCGACACCGCCATGCGTTACGGGCTCAACTACCCGGAGGGTCCCCTGGCCTGGGGCAGTCGCCTGGGGGTGGCGCGGGTGGCGCACGTGCTGGACAATCTGGCGCAGGTCTACGGTCTGGATCGATACCGGGTCTCCCCGCTGCTGCGGCGGCACGCCATCACCGGTCAGCCTCTTGTCACGGACGACTAGAGGACAAGTTCCAGCTCCATGAACAGGGAAAAGCGCGTCGAGATATTCCGTCGCCTGCGGGACACGAACCCGAACCCGACCACGGAACTGCACTACAGCACGCCGTTCGAGCTGCTGATCGCCGTGGTGCTGTCGGCCCAGGCCACGGACCGGGGCGTGAACGCGGCCACTACACACCTCTTCCCGGTGGCAAACACGCCGGAGGCGATACTGGAACTGGGTGAGGACGGCCTCAAGCAGCACATCCGCACCATCGGCCTTTTCAACAGCAAGGCGGCCAATATCATCAGGCTGTGCCGGCAGCTTCTCACCTGCCACGGGGGCCAGGTCCCCGCGGACCGGGACGCCCTCGAAGCGCTCCCCGGGGTTGGGCGCAAGACGGCCAACGTGATTCTCAACACTGCATTCGGCAAACCGACCATCGCCGTGGACACCCATATCTTCCGTGTTTCCAACCGCACCGGGCTGGCACGGGGGAAGACGGTCCTGGAGGTGGAGCGCAGGCTCGAACGATACGTGCCGCGAGAGTTCAGGCAGGACGCGCATCACTGGCTCATCCTGCATGGGCGTTATGTCTGCGTCGCCCGTAGACCGCGGTGCGCAGCCTGCATCATCCACGACCTGTGCGAGTATCCGGAGAAGACCGACTGACCCGGCACCCCGCGGCGGTGACGGCCTGCGCACCTTCCCCCGCGGCTTCCGCGTGGGATTCCACCAGACATTCGATAAACCGGCGTACCGGAACGGAAGGCGCGGGCGAGCGCCGGTGGATGGCGGCAAAATCGCAATGGTAGCCGAACCGCTCCGGGCGCAGGGGGCGGAGAAGCCCCTGATCCTCGAACCGGCGGGCATAGTGATCCGGCAGGAATCCAAGATAGCGCCCCGAGAGGATCATCATGGCGGCACCCTCCTGGTCAAAGACGTCGGCGTGGCGTTCCAGGCCGAGGGAGAGGGCATGCATCATATTGGGGGAATGAAAGCCGATCCCGGCGTACCTGTCCGCCCTGATGCGTTCCAGCGTTATGGCATCCTCGGGCAGCCCGAAACACGGGTGGGCACGGCCACAGTAGAGCACCATGCGCTCCGTGAACAGGTTATGGTAGCGCAGACTGGGGGAGTCCCTATGCGTGGGGATGATGCCCACGTCGAAGGTTCCATCCATGACCCCGGACTCGATCAGATTGGTCGGCTCCACGTGCACCTCCAGCCGCACCGCGGGCGCCACATCATCGAAGCGTCGGATCGTGTCCGTGATCCGTGCCGCGGGGTTCGTCACGGTCTTGTCGAATACCGCCAGACGCAAACGCCCGTGCAGCTGCTCGCGAAGCTCACTGACCTCCATCCGAAAGCCGTCCACGGCAGAGAAAAGCTGCCGGGCCGCCGCGCAGACCTTGTCCCCCTCGGCGGTGAGGCGGAAGCCGGAGCGGCCGCGCTGGCACAGGGTCGCGCCAAGCCGGATCTCCAGATCCCGCAACTGACGACTGATTGTGGAACGACCCACGTTGAGTTCCAGCTCCGCTGCCGTCACGCCGCCGCAGCGCACCACCGCAAGGAACACCCGTAACAGGCGCAGATCGTGGTCGCCGATCTGGCCGGGGGTGCTTGCGCTCGGAGCCTTTTGTTTCATTTGAATGAAACCCAGTGTGGTTATGTTGCCATTTAAGCACGTATTGCTTCGGGGCTACAGTATGCGGAACTCCCGTCAACCAGGAGGTCGCCATGGCCACCCCCTCCGGACAACTGCCGCTGACCGATCATCCGGCCGATGACCCCTGGGCCGGACTGTCGAGGGAACAGCTCGACGCCTTCTGGATGCCCTTCTCCGGAAACCGCCAGTTCAAGGAGGATCCGCGCCTGATTGTCGGCGCCCGTGGCTGTTACCTGCACAGCGCGGACGGACGGCAGATCCTGGACACCCTGTCAGGGCTGTGGTGTTCCAGTTTCGGCCACGGCCGCGAGGAGATCAGCGACGCGGTCAGCCGCACGATCCGGGAACTTGATTATGCCCCGCCCTTCCAGTGCGGCCATCCCATGGCCTTCGCCCTGGCGAATCGGCTACGGGAGCTGACCCCTGCCGGGCTCGATCACGTGTTCTTCACCAACTCCGGCTCCGAGGCCGCCGACACCTCCCTGAAGATGGCCCGCGCCTACTGGCGGCTCAAGGGCAGAGCGGAGAAAACCCGGCTCATCGGCCGGGCAAGGGGTTACCACGGCGTCAACGTCGGCGGTACCAGCCTCGGCGGGATCGGTCCCAACCGGCGCCAGTTCGGCAGCCTCGTGGAGGCGGACCACCTCTCGGCGACCCTGCTTCCGGAGAACCGCTTCAGTCGCGGCGTCCCCGAGTACGGTGCCCACCTGGCAGAGCAGCTCGAGGAGCTCGTCGCCTTGCACGATGCCTCCACCATCGCCGCGCTGATCGTTGAACCGATGAGTGGCTCGGGCGGAGTCATCGTGCCGCCGCGGGGCTACCTGCAGCGCCTGCGGGAGATCTGCGACCGACACGACATCCTGCTGATCTTCGACGAGGTGCTGACCGGGTTCGGCCGTACCGGTTCGCCCTTCGGAGCCACGCTGTTCGACGTCCGACCGGACATCATGAATCTGGCCAAGAACCTGACCAACGGTGCCGTTCCCATGGGGGCCGTCGTTGCGTCCGCGGACATCTACCGGACATTCATGAATCACGGCGGCCCCGGCTACGTGCCGGAATTTCCCCACGGCTATACCTATTCGGCTCATCCGCTGGCCTGCGCCGCCGGCCTGGCCGCCATGGACATCTTCGAAAAGGACCGCATGGCGGAACGCGCGGCCGCAATGGCGCCCTATTTCGAACAGCAACTGCACGGCCTGCGCGGCCTGCGACACATCACGGACATCCGCAACCTGGGCATGGCGGCAGCCATCCAGCTCGAGCCTCACCCGGGCGAGGCGCCGCGACGCCCGTGGGAAATTGCCAGGCGCTGCTGGGACCGGGGCCTGTACGTGCGCTTTGCCGCCGACAACCTGCAGCTGGGCCCGCCCTTTACCATCGAGCGGGAGGAAGTGGATCACATCTGCAACGTACTTGCGGACGTCATACCCTCGGTCGACTGACCTGTGGCTCCGGCGAATCCTCCAGCGGGTCCACGGCATCCTTGCGGGGCGCCAGGCGCTTATGGCGCCGTATACCGATGAGGATGACCGGCAGCACCACGACGGCAGCCGCCACGGCATAGGCATCGTCCGGGTGGAACACCACCACGGCGGCAAGTCCTGCCAACGCCACCCGTAGCAGGGCATTGGCGCCACGGCCGTCGAAGAACCGGCCGAAGACGGCGAAGGTCGCGCCACAGGTACCGATGGCCACCAGCGCAGTATCCATGATCTGCCCCCAGCCGGGATTCACCACCATGTCAGTGCGCACGAAAATGGCGAAGGACATGATGGTGATGGGCAGACAGATCTTGAGCGCCTCCCACATGGTACGCATGAACGATGCCTGCGCGATCTTGGCCGCCACCGCCGCAGTCAGGGAGGTGGGCGGCGACAGCTCGCCCCAGATCGCCAGCAGAAAGGCGAAGAAGTGCGCCACCCACGGGTCCACCCCGAGCTGGCGCAGCGGCGGCACGATGATCACCGCAACGATGATGTAGGTCGCCGTAGGGGGCAATCCGGTACCTACCAGCCAACCGAAGATGAACGCCATGATCACCGTGGCGATGACGTGGAAATCCCCCACCGCCAGCAGCAGGCTGCCCATGCGTGTGATGAATCCGGTAACGGTGAACAGCCCGATCATGATGCCCAGGGTCGCCATGAGCAGTGTCAGGTAGGCGGTCATCTCCGCATGGGTCTCGATGGCCGTAACGATATTCCCCAGCAACGACTCCCCGGCCAGCGCCGGATCGCGTATCAGGTACTTGAAAGCCAGCCAGGAGAGAGTCAGCAGGCAGAAGACCAGCGCACCCGTCCACAGGGCAGCCCGCATCGCCCCGAAGCCGAAGGTGCTCATGACCACGATCAGGTAGACCACCCCGGAAAAGAAGATGGCGGTCCTCACCCAGTCGTAGAGCGGAACATCCGGCACGCTGATCGGCGTCGCCGGCAGCAGCCGCACACTGAGCAGGTAGACCGCGAGGATCAGGGATGCGAAGTATACGAAGGCCACGGCAAATCCCCGCGACACCACCTCCCAGTAAGGAACGCCGAGGAACTCCGCCATCAGGAACCCGGCCACCGCCATCAGTGGCGGCATGATCAACCCGCCCATGGAGGCCGCGGTCTCCACCGCCCCGGCAAAGGTCGGGGGCACGCCATAGCGCTTCATCAGGGGAATCGTGAAGCTGCCGGTCACCGCCGTGTTGGCGGAACCGGAGCCGCTGACCATGCCCACTGTCGTGGATGCCAGCACGGCGGTCTGGGGTATGGTGTGCCGCGACCGCCCGGCAATCCGGCGCATGACATTGACCAGGGCCTTCTGCGCACCGAATCCGCTGGCCGCCGCCGCCAGCAGCAGGAACGCGGCGATCAGTGTAAGTGCAAGCTGGGAGTAGCGCCCGAACACCCCCGTCGAGAACTCGATCGTGCTCGATGTCACCACGCGGTAGAAAGACACACCCGGGTGCCAGAAGAAGTCGATCGGGCTGAGGTAACCCCAGATGGTGTAGAAGACCAGCACCAGGTTGACCCAGAACAGGATCGGATGGATCAGCCGGGAGAGTTCCATCACCAGCAGGAACATCAACAGGCCGACGATGAAATCCTCCCGGGTGTAGGCTGCCTGGCGCCAGATGGCGATCTCCTCGTATTCCGTGTAGAGGTAGCCTGCCGCGTACAGGCAGAGGCCGACGTAGAGCAGGACAAACGCGTGATTGACCAGTGCCGGCAGGCGGGGATAGAGGTACCGATTCTGGTATAGCACCAGAATCTGGATGATGAAGGCCATCGGCACCAGTCGCACGGCGAGAAACCGGGGCCCTCCGGCACCGGTGAGGAAATAGTGCAGCAGCGTGGCAAGAAGTACGCAGGAAAACGCCAGTGTGAGGTTACGCAGACTGATGACACTTCTTGCCGCAAGCACAAGCGATCCCCGCGATCAGCGACCAGAAATGACGGGGCGGCGGCTTCAGCCACCGCCCCGTCCGGCGGACAGGTGATCTATTCCGCGATGGTCCAGCTATCGTCCCACTGGCCATGATCCTGCAGAAATGCAGCCAGTCCGGGATGCACGGGAATATCGGGGTTTGCTGCAACACCAGCCGCCTGGGTGCCGACAAAGTCACTGGCCAGGGGAGCGAAACCGGGGTCACCTTCCACCAGGACATCCACATTGTCGTGCAGAATCTCGAGCACCCGCTGGACGAGGTCGGCATCCATGTCCGCCCGCACGTTGTAGGCGAAGTAGATCGGCACCGCGTGGATGACGTCCACCCCCAGTTCCTGACTGAAGGCATCGTCCGGATTCACCTCCATCGGCACCAATCCCGCGTCGCGCAGGCGCTCCATTTCCTCTTCCGAGGGGTTGATGGCGGTCAGATCCGCCCGCAGCTCCGCCTCCCGCCAGTACGTGGGCAGGGAGACGCCGGCAGTTGTGTAGCCGGCCGAGCCGACGATCGTACCCGCTTCAAAGGCGTCCGCCACGGTAGCGCTGTCGATCTCCACGTGATTGAACTCGTAGCCCAGCGCCGCGAAGATTCGGCCCATATTGAGCCAGTTCATGAAGCCGGCGGGCGTGAAGAACACCGGCTCGCCGTCGAAATCAGCGTAGGAATCGAACTGGTCGGCGATGTCCGACGGAACCAGCATGAAGGTTTCCATCGGATAG
>SLLM01000232.1 GCA_007134055.1 Ectothiorhodospiraceae bacterium
CGCCCCGGCACGGCGTTTCCTGTTCAGCGCCGCGGATTTTCACGTATCCTGTATGGCTCCACAAGGCCCGGGCTGACCTATGTATCTTGAGCATTTCCATCTGCAGGAATTTCCGTTCCGGCTCACCACCGATGAGGATTTCTTCTTCCTGAGCCGCGGTCATGCCCGGGCCAAGGCCTACATGAACTACACCCTGGTCAGCAAGGATGGCTTCGTGGTCATCACCGGGGAGATCGGCGCCGGCAAGACCACCCTGCTGCACAAGCTCATCAGCGAGATGAAGGACAACATCATTCTCGCTCACATCGACCAGACCCAGCTCGACGAAACCGAGTTCCTGCAGGCCGTGTGCAGCGCCTATGGCCTGGAGATCGCTGGCGCCGGCAAGGTGGAACTGATCAACCGCCTGCGCAAATTCCTGCTGCGTATGGCACAGTCCGATCGCCGGGTGGTGCTGGCGGTGGACGAAGCACAGAGTCTCGGCTACGGCGTGCTGGAAGAGATCCGGCAGCTCTCCGGCATCGAGAGCAACAAGAACAAGCTCATGAGCGTGATGCTGCTGGGGCAGCCGGAGCTGGACCGGGTCATCAGTTCGCCGCAGATGGAGCAGCTCGCCCAGCGGGTGCGCCTGCGGCTGCACCTGGGCCCCATGACCGAAGAGGAAAGCCGCGAGTACATCATGCACCGGCTCACCGTGGCTGGCGCCCGCAACGCGGAACTCTTCGAGGAAGATGCCTACGCCGTGATCCAGAAGTTCGCCGGCGGCATCCCCCGCCTCATCAACTCGCTGTGCGACATGGCCCTGCTGACGGCGTTCGTGGAGGAGCGCTACCGCATCTCCGCCGACGCGGTGGAGACCGCCGCCAGGGAACTGGAATGGGTATCCTACGAGGATCGCCAGGCCCGCAAGCGCATGAACGGCAGCAGTCCCGTGCTCGCCAGGGCCAACTACAACGGTAGCCCGTACCCGGATCCGGAAGTGGCGGAATTCAGCCAGGCGATCCAGTCAGCCATCAGCAACGTCGCCACCGGCTTCGACGGGCTGCGACAGGAACTCCAGGCCATCGAGCGGCAGCTCGCGGAAGTCGTCAAACGACTGGACAAACGCTGACACGGTCCCGTACAAGCCACCCATGCGCAACGCACTTACCATCGACGTCGAAGACTACTTCCAGGTCGCCGCCCTGGCGGAAGTCATCCGCCCGGAGGACTGGAATCGGCACGAGCTGCGGGTGGAGCGCAATACCCACCGCCTGCTGGACCTCTTCGACGAGGCCGGCGGCGTCAAGGGCACGTTCTTCGTCCTGGGCTGGGTGGCGGAGGCCTGCCCCGCGCTGGTGCGGGAGATTGCGTCCCGGGGCCACGAGATCGCCAGTCACGGCTACAGCCATCAGCTGGTCTACAACCAGACGCCGGACGTCTTCCGCGAGGAGACCCACCGCTCCAGGGCGGTGCTTGAGGACCAGGCGCAGCGCCCCATCATCGGCTACCGGGCGGCCAGCTACTCCATCACCCGGGACTCCCTCTGGGCGCTGGACATTCTCACCGAGCAGGGGTTTGTCTGGGATTCGAGCATCTTCCCGGTCCGGCATGACCACTACGGCATTCCGGATGCCGACCGCTGGCCCCACCGCCTCAAAGCCCCCAATGGCAGGGAGTTGATCGAGTTCCCGCTCACCACCCTGCGGATCGGCCCGCTCAACCTGCCCATCGCCGGCGGCGGCTACTTTCGCCTCTACCCCTACGCCTTCAGTCGGGCCGGCCTGGCCCGTGTAAACAACTCCGACGGCCGTCCCTTCATCTTCTACCTGCACCCCTGGGAGGTGGACCCGGACCAGCCCCGCATCAACGCCAGCTGGAAATCCCGCTTCCGCCACTACAACAACCTGGACAAGTGCGAAGCCCGCCTCCGCCGCCTCCTCCGGGACTTCGACTTCGACACCGTCGGCAATGTCCTCCACACCCAGGGCCTCGACATCCGCACCGCCGCCTGACAAGCAACTGACACGAGGCGGTAGCTGTAGGGTAGGTGGCGCCCCGCGGCACCTACCAATCGGCCACCGGCCGATCCACCAGGTCAGGAAGGATCCGCCCCCATCCCGGGCTGACGCCCGGCTGGTAGCTGCCGCTACGCGCCAGCAACCCTACGGCCACCGACGCGTCGACGAACCGGAACTGCCGGAAGGCGAGGGTACGTCGCAACGGCCGGGTAGCTAACGTTGGACGGTAACAGCACGGGGCGGGATGGAAATCTTGAAGCTGGGCCTGAGAAATAGCTCCCGCTACTCCAATAGCCTTGCTGGTGCATCCATGTCCTCGTGCAGTACACGAATAACGAGCACTTCTGATTCATGCAGTTGATAAAAAACAGCATGATACTCGACCTGTAATCTGCGATACCCAGAAAAAACATGGTCGTAGTTGGCGCCAAGTGATGGATAATCAATCAGGCGTTTCATACCAGCCTCAAGCCGGTCCAAGTAATTATCTGCCTGATCCACGCCCCATTCCTCACAGGTATACACCCAAATTCCAATGAGATCGGATTCCGCCTTCGGCGTGACGCTCAACTTAAGCACTAATCAGCCGCCTTAACCCGCTTGCGGCCAGCCGCCTTGATAGCCGATATATCTAGCAGTTTCGGGTCGCCGCTTGACTCACCCTCAGCGAGTGCTTGCCTCAGCATGGCAAGGCGTTCTTTGGCCTGCTGGTCCCTTCGAATGAGATCGCGAATGTACTCACTATCGTTGCCAAAGTGGCCGCTTTCAATCTGGGCTTTCACCCAGCCTGCTTGCTGATCAGTCAGCGTGATGGTTTTTCGGTGCATGCTCATGGCTGGTCCTCCTGACATGGAAGCAGTGTGATAATATCACACTGCTTCCTCGCACCGAATCAACGGTTCTCTTCTTGCCGTCCAACGTAGGGTAGGTGGCGCCCCGCGGCATCTACCAATCGGCCACCGGCCGTTCCACCAGACCTGGAGGACCCCGAACCTCCAATTCGGGCTGCGGGCCGATCGACCAGGCCCCGGAGAGTCCCGCGCCCCCTCCGGGCTGTCGCCCGGTTGGTAGCTGCCGCTGCGCGCCAGCAACCCTACGGCCACCGACGCGCCGACGAACCGAAACCGCCGGAAGGCGAAGGTAGGGTAGGTGGCGCCCCGCGGCACCTACCAATCGGCCATCGGCCGATCGACCAGGCCTGGAGGACCCCGAACCTCCAATTCGGGCTGCGGGCCGATCGACCCGGCTTGGAGAGTCCCGCCCCCACTCCGGGCTACTCGCCCTGTTCGGAACGCAGTACGTTGTCGGAACCATTTACAAGATACTTTCTCGCTGCCTGTTGATCTCCATAACAAGTTGTATTTTCTGGGTTATTAATTGACGGAACACCTCTTGCATTGGGTTGAGCGTGTCCAGCCTGTCGTGGGTGGATGCAAGAGCTTGAACGAACCAGAAATAACAG
>SLLM01000170.1 GCA_007134055.1 Ectothiorhodospiraceae bacterium
GGCAGTGCCCCAGTTCTGAACGCAAACAGGGGGATGTCCGCCGGATATCCCCCTGTTACTAACCTTCCAGGAAATATTGTCAGGCCCGGGTAGCTGTATCCGGTTACCCTGCGGCGATCGGTAACGGCGTCTCCGCCGCGGCGGGCACCGGGCGCGGGGCCCGCCTACACCGGGCAGATACTTCAGCGTCGTCCTGCAGCCGGGTCTCCAGCGCGGTCAGCGTCGAGCGCAGGTAGGCGATCCTGCGCTCCAGTTCTTCCTGTTCATGCCGTCGAACGGTGGTTTGCATCACTTCCTCCGTGGCATGGCAGAGCCTGTGGTGACACACGCTCTTAATGGCACCACTGTACGGATTCCGGCGAGCCGGGGAAGGAACGTTTCGGCGCCAGCATAGGCCGGCGCGTTATAAGCGCTGAATGGTCTGGGGTTGCATGACTCCCTCAGTCTCTATTAATATGCACTATTGTTATATCAATATTCCATGTTGACCTATTGATGGTGCGTGCGCCGCCAGGCCTGCACGTTTGGCCCCCCCGGAGGGTGGCGCCGTGCCGTTCGGGAGGTTCGTGTGCTCGATACCATTCGTCAGCTCTTCTCATCCACCCGAACCTCCACGCCGCACTCCCACGCCGACCGGCTGCCCCGTTTCGAGGATCACGAGACGCAGGAGAAGCGCTACACCACCTGCTACATGTGCGCCTGTCGCTGTGGAATCGAGGTCACCGTGGAGCACGAGCGGATCCGCTTCATTCAGGGGAACCGCAATCACCCCGTCAATCGCGGGGTGCTGTGCGCCAAGGGCAACGCCGGCATCATGAAGCAGCTCGCCCCGGGCAAGCTGCGCAATCCCCTGATGCGCAAACCGGGGACGGAGCGTGGCGCCGGCGAGTTCGTGGAAATCGAGTGGGACGAGGCGCTGGAGTTGCTGGCAACGCGACTGCGCGCGATCCGGGCCACGGATCCGAAGAAGCTCGCCTTCTTCACTGGCCGCGACCAGATGCAGGCATTGACCGGGCTATGGGCACAGCAGTTCGGCACGATCAACTGGGCGGCCCACGGCGGGTTCTGCTCGGTCAACATGGCCGCGGGCGGTCTGTACAGCGTGGGACAGTCGTTCTGGGAGTTCGGTGACCCGGACTGGGAGCGCACCAGGTATTTTATCCTCTGGGGGGTCGCCGAGGACCACGCGTCGAATCCAATCAAGATCGGGATCGACACCCTGAAGCGGCGCGGCGGCAAGTTCGTTGCCATCAACCCGGTGCGTACGGGCTATCAGGCGGTGGCCGACGAGTGGGTAGCCATTCGTCCCGGGACCGACGGCATGCTCGCACTCTCCCTCTGCCATGTACTGCTCTCCCGCGACCTGGTGGACTGGGAGTATCTGGGCCGCTACACCAACGCCCCGTTCCTCGTCCTGGACGATCCCGGCCAGTCCGACGACGGCATGATCGCCCGGGACGACGACGGCAATCCGCTGGTGTGGGACGCGGCCAGCGGTGCGTTCGCCAACGGCATGACGCCGGGCGTCGAGGCGGCGCTGTTCGGCGCATATACGCTTCCCGACGGGCGCGGCTGTCGCACGGTGATGACCCACATCGCCGCAAAGTACCTGGACGAGCGGTACGCCCCGGCCCGGGCGGCTGAGGTGTGTGGCGTTCCCGCGGAGACCATCGAGCGGCTGGCGCTGGAGATGGCGCACGTGGCCTTCCGGGAGACCATCGAGGTCGAATGCGAATGGACGGACTGGGCCGGGCGCAGGCATGAGCGGTTCATCGGGCGACCGGTCTCCATGCACGCGATGCGCGGGATCTCGGCACACTCAAACGGTTTCCAGACGTGCCGCGCCCTCCATCTCCTGCAGGTGTTCCTCGGCACCATCGACGTGCCGGGCGGACACCGGGCCAAGCCCCCGTTCCCCCGGCATACGCCGCCGGCGATCCGCCCGGCGAAGGACACGGCTCCGGACACCCCCCTGTCCGCCCCGCCCCTGGGTTTCCCCACGGCGCCGGAGGATCTGGTAGTCGATGATTCGGGACAGCCGCTGCGCATCGACAAGGCATATTCCTGGGAGGCGCCGCTGGCCAACCACGGGCTGATGCACATGGTGATCACCAACGCGGTGAATGGTGATCCGTATCCCATCGATACCCTGATCCTGTTCATGGCCAACATGGCCTGGAACTCCACCATGAACACGGGGAGCGTGCAGGACATGCTGCGGGCCAGGGACGAACAGGGTGAGTACAAGCTGCCGTTCCTGGTGGTCGTGGATGCCTTTCACTCCGAAACCGTGAATTTCGCCGATCTGGTGCTTCCGGACACCACATACCTGGAACGCCACGATGCCATCTCGGTACTGGATCGGCCGATCTCCGAGCCGGATGCGGTGTGCGACGCGATTCGCGCCCCCGTTCTGCAGCCGGATCGTAACGTGCGGCCCTGGCAGGAGGTGCTGGTGGACCTGGCCGGTCGCCTGAGGTTTCCCGCCTTCGTCGACGAGGACGGCGAGCCCCGGTACAGCGGCTATACCGACTTCATCGCCCGCTGGGAGAAGGCGCCGGGAATCGGCTTCCTCGCCGGCTGGCGGGGCGCGGATGGCGAGACACCGATCCGCGGCGCGCCCAACCCGGACCAGTGGCAGCGCTACATCGACAATGAGTGCTTCTTCCGCCATGAGCTGCCCGCGCACATGCGCTTCTACCGCTTTGCCAACCGCGACTACCTCCGCTGGGCCAGGGATGTCGGTTTCAATCCGGTGGACGACCCCATCGTGATGGAACTCTACAGCGAACCATTGCAGCGTTTCCGGCAGGCAGGACTCGGGCTCTATGACGGCCCCCTGCCGCCCGAGGGCGTTGACCGGGAGCGTCTGGTTGCCTACTTCGATCCGCTGCCGGATTACTACCAGCCGCTGGAGGAAAGGTACGTCGACCCTGATACCTACCCCTTCCATGCGGTAACGCAGCGGCCGATGCACATGTATCACTCGTGGGATTCCCAGAACAGCTGGCTGCGGCAGATCACCGCACAGAACGTTCTCTTCATGAACCGGGCCCGCGCCGAGACGCTGGGCATCGAGGACCAGGGCTGGGTATGGGTGGAATCGCGCAACGGGCGGATCCGCGCCCAGGTGAGCCTGATGGAAGGATGCGAGCCGAACACGGTCTGGACCTGGAATGCCATCGGCAAGCAGGCTGGGGCCTGGGGACTGGACCCGGAGGCACCGGAAGCCAGGCGCGCGTTTCTCGTGAACCACCTGATCAGCGAGCTGCTTCCTCCGGACGGTGAGCGCCGGCAACTGACCAATTCGGATCCGGTGACGGGCCAGGCCGCGTGGTACGACCTGCGGGTCCGGATCTCGCCCTGCAGCGCGGAAGAGGCCGGCAGCAGCTATCCCGAGTTCCCGCAGATCAGGCCCCTCCCGGGGCAGGAGCCATCGCCGCCACAGGTGCGTTATGCCAGCCATGAGCCGGTACGGATGCACCGCAAGATCCTGGATATCCTGACGAGGAAGGCGCCATGAAACTGGGTCTGGTGATCGACATGGATACCTGCGTGGGCTGCCAGGCCTGCGTGGTGGCGTGCAAGCAGTGGAACACCTCCGGGACGCTGGGGCCACTCACCGACTACACCCCCTACGGGGAATCGCCGGGTGGAGTGGCGTTCAACCGCGTGCGCAGTTACGAGGTGGACGTCTTCCCCCACAGCAAGACGGTGAACATGCCCATGTCGTGCATGCACTGCGAGACGGCCGAGTGCGTCACGGTCTGCCCGACAGGGGCTTCGTACAAGCGGGAGGAGGACGGCATCGTGCTGGTGGACCAGGACAAGTGCATGGGGTGCAACCTCTGCGCCTGGGCCTGCCCCTACGGTGCCCGTGAACTCGACGAGGCGGAGGGGACGATGAAAAAGTGTACCCTCTGCGTCGACCGGATCTATGACGAGTTGTTGCCGGAAGCGGACCGGCAGCCGGCCTGTGTGCTGACCTGCCCCACGGGCGCGCGCCACTTCGGTGACTTCGACGACCCGGAATCAGGGGTCAGCCGCCTGGTGCGCGAGCGTGGCGGACAGCAGTCGCTGCCGGAGATGGGTTACAACCCGGTCAACCGGTATCTGCCGCCGCGGAACCGACCGCATGCCGATCAGCATCGCGGCAGCGCGCCGGAGGGCCTTGCCGAGCGGCTGAAGGGCTGGCTGGGCTTGAGTGTCAATCGTTGACCGCTCGCCGCCGGCGCCACGGCGACGGCAGCGGGATTTCAGACCATTTCAGGGGGAGGGGGCCGATGCATCCGGCGCTGTCTGTCATAGTCTTTACCGTTGCCTCTGGCGCCGGGTTCGGGCTGGTGGCCTTGACGCTGGCCCTGGAGCTGCTGGGTGGCGTGCCGGGACTCGGGGCCACGGGCGTTTTGTGGGCCGTGGCGGGGGGCGTGGTGCTGGCGACGGCGGGGCTGCTGGCGTCAACGCTGCACCTCGCCAACCCGAAGAATGCCTGGCGGGCATTCATGCGCTTTCGCAGCTCCTGGCTTTCGCGGGAAGCGGTATTCTCGGTGCTCTTCTACCCCGTGATCCTGCTCTATTTCGCCGGCATGTGGACCCATGGCGCCACGGACGCCACTGCGTGGGTGTACATTGCGGCTGTGGCCGCCCTGCTGCTCGCGGCAGCGACTGTGTTCACGACCGGGATGATCTACGCCAGCCTGCGTACCATACCCCAGTGGCACAGTGCGCTGGTGCCGGCGAACTACCTGCTTCTCGGCGTTGCGTCCGGCGCCGTGCTACTGACGGGGATTGTCGCAATCAGCGGTGGCGGCACGGAAGCGGTGGGGCAACTGGCGGTGACGCTGGTCGTGCTCGGCGGCTTCGGCAAGGCGGTCTACTACTACTGGATCGGCCAGCCCCAGGGGCCGAGCATCAACACAGCGCTCGGAATGACCCGAGGGCGGGTACGGTTGCTGGAATCCGGCCAGAGCGCGCCGACCTTCCTGGACCGGGAATTCGGGTACCAGGCGCCGGCCTCGCAGCTACGCTGGCTGCGGGCCGTCGTGTACCTTGCGGGTTTCCTGCTGCCGCTGGGCATGCTTCTCGGCCTGCTGGCGACGGGGCAGGCGGCATATGCGGTGCTGGCGGTGGCGAGCATGCTTGGCGGGCTGCTGGTCGAGCGCTGGCTGTTCTTCGCCGAGGCCCGCCACACCGTGAACCTGTTCTATGGTCGTCAGCGTTGCTGAGCCGGCGGGGCGCTCGGCATGCGGCAATATCGGGGACTGCCCGGGCCCGGCGGTAGCCGGTCCTGACAATACCCCTGGAGAGCCATGATTCGACAACGTCTGCTCCCGTTCCTTGAATGGATGCCGCACGTGGGCAGGCGAGCACTGCGCGCCGATCTCCTGGCGGGGCTGACCGGCGCGGTGATCGTGCTCCCCCAGGGCGTGGCCTATGCCCTGATCGCCGGGCTGCCTCCCCAGTATGGCCTGTATGCCGCGATCATCATTCCGGTGGTCGCGGGTCTGTTCGGTTCGTCCCGGCATCTGATCTCCGGCCCCACGGCGGCGTTGTCCATCGTCGTGTTCAGCGTGGTCTCGGGTGTCGTCTCCCCGGACAGCCCGGAGTTCATTCCCTACGTACTCACCGTCACGTTCCTCGCGGGACTGTTCCAGCTCGGACTGGGGCTGGCCCGGCTCGGGGGGCTGGTCAATTTCATCTCCCACACCGTGGTGGTCGGGTTCACCACCGGGGCTGCGGTGCTGATCGCCAGTAGCCAGCTGCGGCATTTCTTCGGGCTGGACATGCCCGCCGCCCAGAGCTTTGTCGCGACCATCGGCCTCTTCGTCCAGACCCTGCCGGGACTCAACCCCTGGGTGGTGCTGGTGGGGATCGTTACCCTGGCTGCGTCCCTGGCGATCAGCCGCTGGCGCCCGCAGTGGCCGGCGATGCTGCTGGCGATGCTGGTGGGCAGTGTCTTCGCGTGGGCCATCGGCGGAGCAGACCGGGGCATCGCCATGGTCGGCGCCATGCCCGGGCAGCTGCCGCCGCCAAGTATGCCGATATTTTCCCTGGAGACGTTCCGCCAGCTTGCCCCGGGCGCACTGGCCGTCGCCATCATCGGCCTCATCGAGGCCGTCTCCATCGGTCGCGCCATCGCTGCGAAGTCGGGGCAGCGGATTGACGGCAACCAGGAATTCTTCGGCCAGGGGCTGGCCAATGCCGTTGGCAGCTTCCTGTCCTGCTACGTAGGATCCGGTTCCTTCACCCGCTCCGCGGCCAATTACATTGCCGGAGCACGGACACCGCTTTCCGGAGTGTTCGCGGCCTCCCTGGTGCTGGCCATCCTGCTGCTGGTTCCGGGAATCACCGCCTACCTGCCCATGCCGGCCATGGCCGCGATCGTGTTGCTGATCGCCTGGCGGCTCGTGGATGTGGGGCAGTGGCGCGCCATCATGGGTGTCAGCCGGCAGGAAACGGTGATCCTCCTGGTCACCTTCGCATCCACACTCATCCTGGCCCTGGAGTTCGCCATCTACCTGGGTGTGCTGCTCTCGCTGATGATCTACCTGCATCGCACCGCCCACCCGCGAATGGTCCCGGTGGCGCCGATTGCGGACCGGCCCGGGCAGCCCTACAGGAACGCAGCGAAGCGCGGGCTGTCCGAATGTCCGCAGCTCAAGATCCTGCGCATCGACGGGTCGGTGTTCTTCGGCGCCGTGGACCACGTGCAGTCGGTGCTCCACGGGCTGTCGGTCAGCGGTTACCGCCATGTCCTGCTGCTGGGGCCGGGGGTCAACTTCATCGACGTTGCCGGTGCGGAACTCCTGGCCCACGAGGCGCGGCGCTTCCGCGCCCTGGGCGGCGGTCTGTATTTCGCGAGTTTCAAGGATCCCGCGACCGAGTTGCTGCGCAGGCCTGTCTACCTGCGCGAAATCGGGGAGAACAACTTCTTCCATACCCCGGCCGAGGCGGTGGCGAGCATCTTCCAGACCCTGGACCGGCCGACCTGCGAACAGTGCACGGCGCGGATATTCAACCAGTGCGCGGCAGTGCCGCCGCCGGGCACCTCGGCGGCGACAGGGACGGGGTGAGGTCAGGGGATGCTCCGTTCCTCGCCACAGGCCAGGTTGGCGGGAACGGCCACGTCCATCAGCCTGGGATCGGGTAGCTGGAGCCCGTTCATGATCTCGATGTACTGCTCCCGGGTCTTCCCTGCCAGGCGCGGGTTGTGGAGACGTTCCTCGCCGATGGTGGAGACGGTCCAGCCCTTATAGTCGTGGGCCGGGTACACCAGCGTGTGGTCACCCAGGGGGAACAGGCGACCGGTGATGGAATCATGGGATCTGCCGGGATCGCCGCCCTGGAAATCCGTTCGCCCCGTGCCGCGGATCAGCAGCACGTCCCCCGTGAAGACGGCCCTGGGTGCGCCCGGACTGTCGAGCAGGAAGCTGAAGGACTCGTCGGTGTGTCCCGGCGTATAGAGCGCTTCCAGGGTGATCCCGTCGATGTCCATGCGTTCGCCGTCATGGACGTGGCGGGAGACGCACTCCGCCCGGGTGAACTCCCCCATGACGGTGACGCACTGCGTCCGCTCCCGCAGGCCGCCCAGGGCGGTGATGTGGTCTGCATGGGTGTGGGTGTCGATGGCGGTTACCAGGCGCAGGTCCAGTTCGCGGATCACCCGCAGGTACTGCTCCATGCAGGGTTTCACGGGATCGATGAGTACCGCCTCGCGACCGGGGGCCGAGGCGATCAGATAGGTGTAGGTGGAGCTCTCGGTGTCGAAGAACTGGCGAAACAGCATGGCGACCTCGCATCCGGCATTCTTCCTGACTACTATTCCCTATGAGTCTACGTATAGAACAACTTCGAATATATGGAACGGCGTCGATTGTCCCAGCATGTCATGGGCACAGTGGCGTGGACTGCGCGCCGTTGTGACATAAGAACGGAAATGGACGTGTGAAGGAGGGCTATCATGCCTGATTCATGGAAATTTGTGGGCGCCGTCCTGACGGCGGGCCTGTTGTTCACGTCGGTTCATTCCCATGCAGGCGACGGGATCAGCTACCAGCAGGCCTCGCTGCTGGCTGCGACGTGTTTCGCCTGCCACGGTACTGATGGCCGCATGGCCGAGGGAATCGACCCCCTCGCCGGTCGCAGTTACCAGGCCCTGCGGGCGACGCTCATGGCCTTCCGGGATGACCAGATACCGAATGCCACGGTCATGAACCGCATCGCGGCGGGTTACAGCGAAGAAGAGATCGACGCCATCGCGACATATTTTTCCGGCCTGCCGGCCGGCCGTGAGTGACGGGGGGTGAGGGCAATGGACGGAATCAGGATGAATCGCAGGAAACTTTTGCAGCTTCTGGGTGCCGGTGGTGCGCTGGCAGCCGCCGGGCCCCTGGCGAGCGGAGTCGTGGCCGCCCGTACCCGGGGCCGCGTGGTGGTGATCGGCGGCGGCTTCGGCGGCGCTACCACCGCGAAGTATCTCAAGCGCATGGCTCCGGGCCTGCAGGTGACGCTGGTCGAACCCGCGTCGCAGTTCTACACCTGCCCCTTCAGCAACCTGTACCTGGGCGGCATGCGCGACATGCAATACATTGCGCATGGCTACGATGAACTGCGCAACCGCTACGGGGTGGAGGTGATCCACCAGCTGGCGGAGGACGTGGACGCCGGCTCCCATAGCGTGCGCCTGGCCGGCGGTGAGGAACTCGGCTACGACAGGCTGGTGCTCTCCCCGGGCATCGACATCGACTGGGACGCGCTGGAAGGATATGACGAGGAGGTGGCGCAGGACATTCCCCACGCCTGGAAGGCCGGGGAGCAGACGCGAATCCTGCGCCAGCAGCTGGAGGCGATGGAGGATGGTGGGACCTTCATACTCACCGCCCCGGAGAACCCGTTCCGCTGCCCACCCGGACCCTATGAGCGGGTAGCGCAGATCGCTCACTATTTCTCCCGGCACAAGCCGCGCTCGAAGATCCTGGTACTGGATGCGAAGGACGGCTTCTCCAAGCAGGGACTTTTCATGGACGGCTGGAATACCATTTATGGCGACATGATCGAGTGGGTCGGCCGTTCCGATGATGGTGGTATCGTTCGGGTGGATGGCCGGGAACGTGCGGTTGAGACGGAGTTCGGCGAAATTCATCACGCTGACGTACTGAACGTGGTGCCGCCGCAGAAGGCCGGGTTCATCGCTGATCGGGCCGGCGTGACGGACGCCTCCGGCTGGGTCCCCGTGAAGCCGGAGACCTTCGAGTCGCGGGAGGTCGACGACATCTACGTGGTCGGAGACGCGACCATCGCGGCGCCGATGCCGAAGTCCGGTTTCTGCGCCAATGCCCAGGGGCGTGTCGTGGCTGCCGCCATCGTCGCCTCCCTCGAAGACCGCGAGCCGCTTGCGCCGGCCTGGACCAACACGTGTTACAGCGTGCTGGCCCCGGATTACGCCGTCTCGGTAGCCGGGGTGTACCGGCTCGTCGACGGGGAGATCGCCGAGGTCGAGGGCTCCGGCGGGCTCAGCCCCGCTGACGCGGATGCGGATTTCCGCCGTCGGGAAGTGGAGTACGCCATCCGCTGGTACAACGCGATCGCCATGGACGCCTGGGGCACGACGGGGTTGCCACGTGCGTTGAGCTGAATCCCGCAGTTCCGGCGGTGGCGGGATTTCGCCCGTTCCACGTGTCCGGGGTTGCGGTCCGACGCCGTACCCCGGCGCGCGTGCGGGATTCGAACGCTGCCGCGATCGCCGCAATCTGCATTGAGTGATCCGCGATGACCAATCTCGCCATGGTCGCCTGGGGTGGCCTTGCCATCGGTATCCTGTTCGGGGCGGTTGGCCAGCGGACCGGGTTCTGCATGCTGAGCGGCCTGCGGGGAGCCTGGGTCCAGGGCGATGGCCGCATGCTGCGCTCCTTCGTCCTGGCCCTCGCCGTGGCGATGCTCGCCTCCAATACGCTGCAGGCGCTGGGATACGTGGATCTGCGGGACTCCATCTATGTCCAGCGCACGTTCTCGCCACTGCTCTACCTGGCCGGTGGTGCACTGTTCGGATTCGGCATGGTGCTTTCCAACGGGTGCGGCGCCCGGTCCCTGGTGCTGCTCGGCAGCGGCAACCTGCGCTCCCTGCTGGTGTTGCTGTGCCTCGGCCTGGCCGGACACATGACGCTTACCGGGCTGCTGGCGCAGTCGCGCCTGACGCTGGCCGACACGACTTCAGTCACGCTGCCGCTGCCGCAAGCCTCGCTGGTGGGAGTTGCCGAGGCCCTGGGGCTGGCCGGCGCCGCCGCCCTCTGGCTACCGGTGGCGGGCATCGTCGCAGGGCTGCTCCTGTTCTGCCTGGCGGACGCCGGCTTTCGGCGCTCTCCGCGACACCTGGCCGGCGGCCTGTTGATCGGCGCGCTGGTTGCCGCCGGGTGGTACGTTACCGGGCATCTGGGCTACGACGACTTCGACCCGGTGGACCTGGCGTCCCTGACATTCATTGCCCCGATCGGCGACACCATGCAGTACATCATGCTCGCCACCGGGCTGACGCTGCGCTTCGGCGTCACGGTGGTGGCAGGTGTCGTCGCCGGATCACTGCTCGTTGCACTGATCACCAGGAGCTTCCAGGTGCAGGGTTTCTCGTCTCCGGCCGGCATGCTCCGGTACATCGCCGGGGGTATCCTGATGGGAATCGGAGGGGCCCTGGCGCTGGGTTGTTCGATCGGTCAGGGGCTGACCGGCATGTCCACCCTGGCGGTGCCCTCGCTGGTGGCCCTGGCCGGGATACTGCTCGGGGCGTGGTTGGGGCTGAAGGGGCGGTTGCGACTGCCGCCACCCTAATCGGTGACCGTGGTCTGCAACGCCCGGCAGGCAGTGTTGTCTATGATGCGGAACGATGCTGCACATGGCCGACCGAGAGGAGTGAACATGTCACAGACCGAGATCAGCAGCGGCAGACTGACCCGTCGGCGGATGCTGCAGATGACGGCTGCCGGAACGCTGGCAGGAGCCGCGTTGCTCTGGAGTCCGTTCGCCTGGAGCCGCCCTGCGCCCTGGAGCCGCCACCCGGCGATCATGGACCTGCTGGACGGCGCCGAACCGCAGGATGCCGGAATCAACCTCGAGCTTCCCAGCGTATCGGAGGACGGCAGCAGCATATCGCTCACCGTGAGCGTGGACAGTGCGATGGAGGATGATGACTACGTGGAGAGCATCCACCTGTTCGCACCGGACAATCCCAATCCGGAGATCGCGGTTTTCCGTCTCACACCACTGGCTGGCCGGGCCCGGATCAGTACCCGCATTCGCCTGAACGAGTCGCAGCGGGTGTACGCGCTGGCGAGGATGAACAGCGGCGAGTTCCGGATCACCCACCGGGAGGCCCGGGTGACGGTCAGTGGCTGCCTCGCCGACGACAGCACGTACGAGACCAGCGACATCATGCAGACCCGGGTGCGGCTGCCCGGTTCGCTTCTCGCCGGGGAGGCTGCCGAGGTGCTGACAATGATCAATCATCCCATGGAAACAGGCTTCCGCGAGGGGCCGGACGGTGACGTGCTGCCCCGCCACATCATCCATTCGTTCCTGGTGAAGCTGGACGGTGAACAGGTGCTGGAAGCCGATCTCCATCCCTCGATGTCCGCCAATCCGTACCTGCGTTTCCACCTGCGGCCAAGCCAGTCCGGAACCGTCACCATGACCTGGGAGGACGACGAGGGCCGTACCGCACGCGAGGAAGCCGAGATCAGCGTCGGGTGATGGGCTGGTTCCTGCTGCTGATCGTGGGCTTCGTGGCCACCATGCTGTTGTTGATACAGCGCGGCCGCCGGCGCGACGACCCTGACGGTCTGCGGGAGGATCTCCGCCGCCGGCTGCTGCTGGAGCATTCGATCCGCAGGCAGGCGAAGGCCACCAGCATGAGCCGGGATGACTACGTGGATACCGAAACAGCTCGCCTGGTGGCCGACGTGGAGCAGCGGATCGGGCGCCGTGCGCGCGCCGGCGGAGTGGTGACGGGCCTGGTGCTGCCCCCCGTACTGGCGCTGCTGGCGTTGCAACTGGGCAGCACCGATTCCATTGCCTGGGGGCTGGCGGTGCTGACGCCATTGGGCCTGGCGGCGGCATGGTGCGTGTATCGCCTGCTGCTGACGGACCCCGGTGTTCGGGCGGGCACGATGGAACGCCATGTACGGGCACGGCTCGGGCGTCGCTGACGACAGGCTGGCGGCGGGGTTCAACCGGAGGCGTGTGGGCGGATCCGCTGCGCCCATCGCTGGACGCGGGCGGCGATGGCCTCGGGGTCCATGGAGGTCAGGGTGCGTTCCCGTACCAGTCGTCTACCCTGTATCCACACGTCGGTGACCTGCGCTCCGGCGCTCGCATAGACGAGTTGCGTCAGCACGTTGTTGCAGGGCCGGGCGGCGATCGCTCCCAGGTCCACCGCGATGCAGTCCGCTGCCTTGTCTGCGACCAGGGAACCGGTCTCCCGCTCCAGTCCGAGGGCCCTGGCGCCGCCAAGAGTAGCCATGTGCAGCGCAGTCGCCGCCGGCACGGCCGTTGGGTCGCCGGCAACCCCCTTTCCAAGCAGCGCAGCGGTGCGCATTTCGCCGAAGAGGTCGAGGTTGTCGTTGGACGCCGCGCTGTCGGTGCCGAGGGCCACGTTCACCCCCGCCGCCTGCAAGCGTGCCACCGGGCAGAAGCCGCTGGCAAGCAGCAGGTTGGAGCGGGGACAGTGGACCACGTGTGCACCCGCCGCAGCCACGGCTTCCAGTTCCGCATCCTCCAGGTGCACCAGGTGCACGGCCAACAGCCGCGGGCCAAGCAGACCCAGCCGCTGTAGTCGTTGCAACGGGCGGACTCCATGACGGGAGCGAAAGGTCTCGATGCCCGCCACGGTCTCGTGCACATGCATGTGCAGGCGCAGGTTCCGCTCCCGGCTGACGATGCCCAGGGAGCGCATGGTGTTGCCGTTCAGTGCCAGCGGCATGTGGGCGGCGAGGCTTGTATGGACCAGGGGGTCGCCCTGCCAGCGATCGTGCAGTGAAAGTCCGCCTTCCAGGCAGTCTTCCGGCTCCAGGGCCCAGACCCGGTGCGGCGGCAGCACGCGGATTCCGACGACGCAGCGCATGCCGGCGGCACGGGCCACCTCGGCGGTGATCTCCGGATGGTAGTACATGTCATTGAAGCAGGTGATGCCATTGCAGAGCATTTCGGCTGCGGCCAGGCGGACGCCGTCGGCCACGAAGTCCCGGTCGAGGTGGCGGCGCTCCGCGGGCCAGATATGGTGCTTCAGCCATTGGTCCAGGGGGATGTCGTGGGCGAGTCCGCGGAGCAGGCTCATCGCCGCGTGGGTATGAGCGTTGATCATGCCGGGGAGCAGTGCATGGCGCGGAAGTTCGATCACCTCCGAGGCACGGTAGCGCGCCTCGGCGGCGTTCCGGGGCAGCACCTCGAGGATGCGTCCGGAGCGCAGCGCCAGGCTGTAGCCGGCCCGCACGACCCCGTGGGGTTCCCCCGGCACCAGCCAGGCCGGGTGCAGGAGCGTGTCCGCCTGTTTCAATTTCCTTCCAGTGTTGCCTCTCCATCGGCGAGCATAGCGCCCATCCCGGGACTTGGGTACGGTGGCGGGACGAGAGTACGCACCGCCATGCTGAGAAGGGTGTTGTTCAACCATTCCCTGCCGGGACGCCTGGCGGCTCTGCTGGCGGAGGCAGGGCTGGTGTTCTGGCTGCTTGACCTCCTGTTGCCGGAGGGAGGGCTGCGCACCGCAATGTGGGTGGCGCTCGTATTCGGTTATGCATCCCTGGCGACCACCGGCATCGAGCCCTGGACATGGACACGCCTCAAACCCTGGGTGCGGGTGTGCCTGCTGCGTCGCCGGGACCTGGTGATCGTGGCGGCCACGCAGGATACCGACGCGTTCAGGGCCTGGGTGGAGTCGCGGGAGGGGCGCCGGGTCGTGCTGCGCCCCGTGTGCGATCCGTTGCGGCAACTGCGGTTGCCGGTGGAACGGGTGACGGCAATCGGACAACCGGCGGGAGCGGACCATGACGAAGCCTGAGGGGGTCGTACAGTACCGCTGCATCCTGCAGCGCCAGGTCCTGCGAACCGGCCCCGGGCTGCTCGCGGAGATCAATCGATGGCGGCGGGCCATGCGGGAGCGGGGCTGGCTGGGGCAGGATCCCCGGCGCTACGGCGGACTGGGCTTCGGCAACATCAGCCGGCGGACGGCCGACGGTTTCCTGGTGTCCGCAACGCAGACCGGACACCTGAAGACGCTCACGGCCGACAACCTGGTGCTGGTCACCGCGGCGCTTCCCGAGGAGAATCGCCTGTACGCCACGGGACAGGTGCAGCCGTCGTCGGAAGCCATGACCCATGCAGCCATCTACCGGGCGGTCGCTGTTGCCGGCGCCGTGATTCACGTGCACGCACCGGAACTGTGGCGCGCTGCCGCCGGGCGCGACTGGCAGCGGACGGATCCGTCGATTCCCTATGGTACGCCGGAGATGGCGGCGGCGATTGCTGCCCTGGCGGAACGGGACCATCGTCTGATCGTGATGGGTGGTCACCGGGACGGAGTGCTCGCCTGGGGCGATAGCCTGGCAGCAGCCGCCGCCGTGCTCGACGAGGCGGCGCGGACGGTGTCCTGAGCGGGCGCGTCGGGGACGCGGAGCGCCCGGCATGCCGTCGAGCGGGCAGCCCGTTCAGCCGGCGCGGATCCGGATCGGTATCACATTCCCATCCGCCGTCGCCGTTTCCGGCAGTTCCGTGTACCGCAACCGCCGCCACAGATGCTGGAACCGGCGTTCGGCCCCGCTCGCCGCCTCTTCCTTGACCGGGCCGAAACCGCGGATGGTCTGGGGCAGGGCGGCGATCTCGGTGGCGATTTCCAGGTTGTCCGCCCGCATCTCCGCGAACAGTTCCGGCAACCGGGCCTCCCAGGTGTCACACCACTGCCGTTCCAGTCGGCGATCACGGCCCAGGCGGAAGGGGTCGAGCCGGCTGCCGCGCAGTGTCTTCCCCCGCGCCAGCAGGCGCAACAGCGGCAGAAGCCAGGGGCCGAAGCGATGCTTGCGCGGTCTGCCGGTTTCCGGGTCCGGCCGGCTGAGCAGTGGTGGAGCCAGGTGGAATTCCAGCCTTCCGCCCTTGAACCGTTGTCGCAGGGACGCCAGAAATGCCGGACTACTCAGCTGCCTGGCGACCTCATACTCGTCTTTCGGCGCCAGCAGCCGGCCATAGCTTTCCGCCACCGCCATGGTGAACGTGTCCTGTCCCGGAGCGAGTCGGCGCTCGACGGCACGGGCCCGCCTGACCAGGCGGATGTAGCGCCGGGCCAGGGTCCGGTCCTGATAGGCGATCAGGTGTTCGGCGTGGCGGCGGATGCGCCCTGCCAGGCTCTCCGGCCTCGCCGTCGGAGACGGAACGCCGGACAGTCGTCGCGTCCGGTCGGCGTCATGGGCCGCGTGGCGCCCCCAGTGGAATGCCGCAAGGTTTGCCTCGACGGCGGTACCATTGATGCGGATAGCCTCCTCCAGAGCCTGGCGGGTGATCGGCAGCAGTCCGTTCTGCCAAGCGAAACCAAGCAGAAACACGTTGGCCGTCGTGGCGTCACCGAGGAGTTCGGTGGTGAGGGCGGTTGCGTCGATCCCGTCACAGCGGCGCGTGGCAGCGGCCAGCCGCTGTCGCAGGGAGGCAACGGGCACCCCGGCGTTGCCGTCACGGGTGAAGTCGCCGGTCACCGTCTCGTGTTCGTTGACCACGGCGAAGGTGCGTTCCGGATCCAGTGCCTGCAGAGCCTCCGTTCCCGTTGCCACGACCAGGTCGGCGGCGAGCAGGAGATCCGTGGCGCCGGTACCGATCCGCGGGGCCTGGAGATGGCCAGCGTGGCGGGCGATCTGCACGTGACTGGTCACGGCGCCGTATTTCTGGGCCAGGCCGGCCTGGTCCAGGGTGCGTACATGCAGGTTGTCCAGGTGCGCCGCCATCCCCAGCAAGGCCGAGACGGTGACCACGCCGGTGCCGCCAACGCCGGGGATGAGTATCCGCCAGGGACCGTCCGCACTCGGCAGCCCGGGTTCGGGAGGCGGGTCGAGGGCAGCAGGATCATGCTGCACCGGCGGGCGCATGGTGGCGTTACGCAGGGTCACGAAACTGGGACAGAATCCGTCGAGGCAGGAATAGTCGCTGTTGCAGCTGGTCTGATCCACCTGTCGCTTGCGTCCGAATGGGGTGTCCCGGGGGACGATGGAAAGGCAGCCGGATTGTCTGCCGCAGTCGCCGCAGCCCTCGCATACCGCCTCGTTGATCACGACCCGCCGTTCCGCGACAGGTGCCAGACCACGTTTGCGGCGACGGCGTTTCTCGGTCGCGCAGCTCTGGGCATAGATCAGTACCGTGACCCCGGGTGTCTCCCGTAGCCGGCGCTGGACCGAATCCAGCCGGCTGCGATCCTCCGGTGTCAAGGATCCCGGCAGGTCCACACCGCGGAAGCGTTCCGGCTGATCGCTGACCAGGGCGATATCCGCGACTCCCTCTGCCTGCAACTGCGCGACCAGCTGGGGGATTCCGGGGTTTCCTTCCAGCGGCTGGCCGCCAGTCATCGCCACCGCCTCGTTCCAGAGAAGCTTGAACGTCATGCTGACACCGGCGGCGACCGCGGCGCGGATGGCGAGGGTGCCGGAGTGATAATAGGTGCCGTCGCCCATGTTCTGGAACACATGGGTCTCGTCTGTGAACGGCGCCTGGCCGAGCCAGGTGGCCCCTTCCGCCCCCATGTGGGTGAAGGTGCTGGTGTCGGGGTGGATCCACAGGGCCATGTAGTGACAGCCGATCCCTGCCATGGCGCGACTGCCCTGCGGCAACCGCGTGGAACGGCTGTGGGGGCAGCCGGAGCAGAAATGTGGCAGGCGTTCGTGGCCGCCGCCGCCGGCGGCGTCCCGCTCCCGTCCGTCCACGAGCCTCAGCCGCGCGTTGATCGCGTCGTCACTGTAGTAGGGGTGCAGCCAGCGGGCGAGCACACGGGCAATGTCGGTCGGGGACAGCTCCATGGTTGCCGCCAGCTGCTGCCTGCCCTGTTCGTCCTCCTTGCCGGTCACGCGCGGACGCAGGTGGTCCGGGAGTGGATAGAGAATCTGGCGGAGCTGGTCCTCGATCAGGGGGCGTTTTTCTTCCACCACAAGGACCTGTTCCAGGCCGCGCCCGAACTCCAGAGCCGTCTCCTCCTCCAGCGGCCAGGCCAGGCCCACCTTGTAGATCCGGATGCCCACCATGCGCAGCTTGCGCTCGTCCAGGCCAAGGTCGGAGAAGGCCTGCATCAGGTCCAGCCAGGACTTGCCGGAGGCGACGATGCCGAGCCGGGCAGCAGCGCTGTCGTGGGTAATCCGGTCCAGTCCGTTGCAGCGGGCGAAGGCACGGGCCGCTGCCAGCTTGTGTTCCAGCAGGCGGGCCTCCTGTTCCGGCGGTGAGTCCGGCCAGCGCCGGTTGAGCCCGTCCGCAGGCAGCGGGAAACCGACCGGCAGCCGTATGTCGGGGCGTTCCATGTCCACTGCCACCGTTTCCGAGGCATCCATCTGTTCCGCCAGGGCCTTGATCCCGATCCAGCAGCCGCTGAAGCGCGACATCGCCCAGCCATAGAGACCGAAATCGAGGAGCTCCCCCACGCCTGCCGGGTTCAATACCGGGATTCCTGCCGCCATGAAGGCGTACTCGCTCTGATGCGGGAGCGACGAGGACTTGCAGCCGTGGTCGTCGCCGGCCACCGCCAGCACGCCACCATGCCTGCTGGTTCCCGCCATGTTGGCGTGCTTGAGGGCGTCGCCGCTGCGATCCACGCCCGGTCCTTTGGCGTACCACAGGCCGAAGACGCCGTCCTGGCGTGCACCCGGGAACAGCCCGACCTGCTGGCTGCCCCACACGGCGGTCGCCGCCAGGTCTTCATTGATGCCGGGCTGAAAGGTGATCCGATGCCTCTGCAGCAGTGGCTCGGCCTGCCACAGCAGGCGGTCATACCCCCCCAGCGGGGACCCGCGGTAACCGGAGATGAAGCCCGCGGTATCGAGGCCGGCGGCCTGATCCCGGCAATACTGCATCAGCGGCAGCCGCACCAGTGCCTGCAGGCCGCTGATCAGGACGGTGCCCCGTTCGGCCGTGTACTTGTCGCTCAGCTGGACATGCCTGGCGGTTGCCGGAGCCATGGCGGAACTCCTCTGTTCATCGTGACGCGAGCGCGCGATTTGCGGCAATGCGGTGATGAAACGGACGGTGGATTCGCGGGTTCCGGTCGGATGCTGGGTCGGGAATGCAGACCATGGGAGCGCTCCTTCGGCGGGATCACCACCGTGTTGCGGGCGCCGGGTACCGTTCTGGGGCAGCCGACGCATGGCTCGGGACACGCGCTTTTGGCGGCGTCTGGAGGCAGTATAGCGAGAAAACCCTGCGGGACGGAAACTCCTGTCGCCGGCGTCAATGTTGCTTCCTGGCGCCAGTCTGTATCATGCACTCATCAGGGTGCTGCTGTACGGTGACGATGGTCTGCAACGGCCGGTACGCCCATGCGGTGGCGCCCGTCGTCGCGGGACCCTGACAGGGCACCGGTGCGCGGAACAACGCAACCGCGCCACGCGCGAGGGGGTGATGGTGGAGGTCTTGGGCATTACCGACGAACTGACCGGGCTGTATAACGCGGCCTACTTTCGCCATCGCCTGGCGGAGGAGGTCGAGCGGATTCGCCGCTATGGTGGCGCGCTGACCCTGGTTGCAATGGGCATGGACCATTACCGGGACATGGTTTCCACGGATGGGGAGAACAAGGCGCAGACGGCCCTGCAGCGAATCGCGCGGGCGCTGGCGCAGCGGACACGCACTTCCGACATCCGGGCGCGATGGGAGGACGGCGGCATCATGATTGCCTGTGTCGGCACCAGCCTGGCCCAGGCATCCTGGCTGGCGGAGGCGCTGCGGGAGTCGCTCGCGGAGGTGCAGGCCCCGGTTTCCCCGCCGCTGACCTGCAGTTTCGGCGTTGCCGAGCTGCTGGAGGGAGATACCGCCAGCACGCTCACGTCGCGGGCCACGAAGCTGCTGGCAGACGCTGCGCAAGGGGGGGGTGATACCGTTCTCTGCTGAGGTGCATCCGCGGACCTGGAGTTCCCGGGATTTTCTATAGTGGTAGATGGAGCAGCCCCGGCTTCCGTGGCCGCGCCGATGGATGCCACGATCGGGGAGACGGTGTTTCGGAACGACTCAACCAGAAAGGAGAACCGCCATGGGAAGAGTAGCTTTGGTGACCGGTGGTACGCGAGGTATAGGAGGCGCCATATCGAAGGACCTCAAGGCTGCGGGCTACAACGTCGCCGCGACATACCACGGCAATGACGAGGCGGCCGCCTCGTTCCGTGATGCGACCGGAATCGCCGTATTCAAGTGGGATGTAGGCAGTTTCGATGCCTGCCAGGACGGCGTGGCCCGGGTCAGTGCCGAGCTGGGGCCGGTTGAAGTGCTCGTCAACAATGCCGGTATCACCAAGGATGGCATGCTGCACAAGATGACGGCCGATCAGTGGAACGCTGTCATCCAGACCAATCTGACGTCGGCGTTCAACATGAGTCGGGCAGTGATCGGTGCCATGCGCGAAGCCGGATACGGCCGCATCGTTCAGGTTTCCTCCATCAACGGCCAGAAGGGCCAGATGGGTCAGACGAACTATGCGGCGGCCAAGGCCGGATTGATCGGATTCAGCAAATCGCTGGCGCTGGAGACGGCGAACAAGGGGATTACCGTCAACGTGGTGGCTCCCGGATACACGGAGACCGACATGGTCGCGGCGGTGCCGCAGAACGTGCTGGACAAGATTGTCGCCCAGATTCCCGTTGGCCGGCTGGGCCAGGTCGAGGAAATTGCCCACGCGGTGCGGTTCCTTGCCGGTGATGATGCGGGCTTCATCACCGGTGCGACCCTTACCGTCAACGGCGGGCAGTACATGGCCTGAGCGGCCTCCGGCGATGGCTGCGGCGCGTGGTCCGCCTTCACCGCTGTATGCCGGTTGCGCCCGGCAACGGGCGGCTCAGCGGCGGCGGCCGGCCTCATAGCGGCGCAGCAGTCGCTGCCGGCGTACGGCCGAAAGGTGGTCGATGTACAGCCGTCCCCTGATGTGGTCGCATTCGTGCTGCACGCAGGCGGCTTCGAGTCCTTCGGCCTCGAATTCCAGGGGATTACCGTCCAGATCCATGGCCCGCACCCGCACCCAATCGACCCGCGTCTTGCTCCGCTCCCGGACGCCGGGGAGCGACAGGCAGCCTTCCTCCAGGGTCATGGGCTCGCCGAGGGCATCGTATTGCGGGTTGACCAGGACACGCAGCGGGCGATCGCCCACCTCCATGACGGCCACTTGCAGGTGCACGCCGATCTGCACGGCGGCGAGCCCTATGCCGTCAGCGTCGTGCATCGTGTCGACCATGTCCGCGACCAGGTCACGCAGGGACTGGTCGAACCGTGCCACCGGTCGCGACGGTAACCGCAGGCGGGAATCGGGATGGGTGACCAGGGGACGTATCATGAACGCGTTCCATCCGTGACCGGGCTTTCGGAAGTCATGGCACTTCGCGGCGATGCCTTTCCGCGAGACCAGCCATCCTGGCAAGCTCGCGGAAACTGCGGGAGCTGTCAACGCTACGGATTGTGCTCCGGCGAGGGGGCGCAGCCGGTCGGGACGGCATTCCTCCCAGTGACTTCGAATGGATCGATTGGCAGGAGCGAAAATTCCCGTTTTCGTATCGCCCGGGTAGATGCTTTACTGGCATCAATCATTCACTGGCCCGCATGGAGGCCGTCATGACCCGCACAACCCGCGAACTGCAAGGCGTGATCCCCTCGGTCCCGGCATCGGATGGGGCGGGCGTCAAGCTGCGCCGGAGTCTTGGATCATCCCAGGGGGCGAGGCTCGACCCGTTTCTCATGCTTGACGAGTTTTTCTCGGACAACCCCGACGACTACCTGGCGGGTTTTCCCGCGCACCCCCATCGGGGGTTCGAGACCGTGACCTACATGCTGGATGGACACATGGAGCACCAGGATCACATGGGAAACCGGGGCAACCTGGAGCCGGGGGCCGTGCAATGGATGACCGCCGGACGCGGCATCATACATTCCGAGATGCCACGGCAGACGGAAGGGCGCATGCGGGGGTTCCAGCTGTGGCTGAACCTTCCCGCCCGGGAGAAGATGAAAGCCGCGGATTACCGGGACATTGCCGCCACCGATATCCCCGAAACCACGACCCCGGGCGGTGGCCTGCTGCGGTTGATCGCCGGCCGGCTCACGGTCGATGGCAGGCAACTGGGCGGAGCGGTGAACGCCAGCGGGGAGTGGGCCACGGATCCGCTCTATGTCGATGTCCGGCTGCCCGCGGGGGAGGTGTTCGAGACAGCCGTACCGGCAGGCCACAATGCCCTCGTCTACCTCTACGAGGGTGACGCCCGGCTCGGAGCACAGGAACAGGAGGTTCCCCGGAGGGCGGTCGGCCTGCTTGGCGACGGCGACCTGATCCGGATTGCCGCCGGAGCGCAGGGGGCTCGCCTGCTGCTGCTTGCGGCCCGGCCGCTGAACGAACCGGTGGTGCAGTACGGTCCGTTTGTCATGAATACGCGGGAGGAGATCGAGCAGGCGATGGCCGATTACCGGGACGGCCGCCTGACCGAGCCCGCGCCGGTGTGAATTGCGGCGCAACCGCTGTCGCTGCGCCGGAGTTGCAGCCGGGGTCAGACGGGCATGAGCGCTCCGAGCAGCAGCCACACCATGACCGTGACTCCCGAGACCAGCCACAACAGCGTCATGTAGGCGGGTTTCTGTACGTAGCGCAGCAGGAGGAGCTTCCCGGCGTCATGGATCCGGACGCCGGGAGCGCCATGCTCGATACGCGCGCGCAGTTGCTCCTCCGGGTCCGATTCCATGGAGCGCACCGTGGTTTCCAGACGCTCCATGGCCTCCCGGCTGAACGCCGGTGACGACAATCGCATCGGCGGGTATCCCGCCACCTGCAGTTCCATGCCCCTGGCCGTGAGCGTCAGGTGCTCCAGGGTTGCGGGTCGGCCAGAGGGGATTTCGCCGTTGTCGAAGCGGCCGACGACCCGCAGGCCTCCGCCTTCGGCCGGCTTTTCCACGCGCATCATCCGCGGGCTGCCATAACGGCCGTTCACGTAGGCAACAGCCACCAGCAGCAATGCAATCGCCCCCAGGGTTGCCCAGCCGGGCAGACCGCTGCGCAGGATTGCGACTCCCGCGAGCAGGGTCACCGAAATACCGGCCGCGATGGCCAGCGTGTGGACGACGGGTCGGTGCGGCGTGCCTTCCGCCACCAGCAGGATTCTTCGCAATGCGACAACTCCGTACGGCGGGAACCGGGGACCCCATCGTCGACGGCGGGCGATACTGGCCGGCATCGAGCCCCCCCTGCCGTGGCCAACCCCAAGCCACCGGGACGACGCCATGCCGGCCCGCCGCAACGTATCAGTACCTTGCCACCCCGTACCGGCAGGTTCAACCTCGCCGCGCCGACGTCAGTGCGTTCCCGGCGGGTGGGGGCCGGAATCCGGTGCATTGCCGGGCCCGTACTCCGGCGCCGGCGGCGCCACCGCCAGCAGGTCGGCCACCGTCGCGTCACCGGCAAGCAGCCGCGGCGCCAGGTAGCGGAAGATACTGCCGCAGATGACGGCGTCGCCGCGGGCGGAATGCCGGTCGTGCAGTGGCACATTGCAGGCGCTGGCGACTTCACCCAGCGCATGGTGGCCCAGCTGGCCGGTCCATGCCTGGTAGAGGGTCATGGTATTGATCGCGGGATGCGGCAGTTGCCGGTGCACGATGCGCCGGATCGCCCGGTTCAGGAAGCGAAGGTCGAAAGCAATATGATGGCCCACCAGTACGGCATCGTCGATGAAAGGCAGGATGCGTTCCATCACGGTGTCCAGGTGCGGGGCGCCGGCCACATCGGCGTCCCCTATGCCGTGTATGGCGGTACTCTCCGGTGGTACCGGGATTCCGGGGTCGACCCGGGACCAGAACTCCCGCCCGGTTGGTTCGAGCCCGTGGTATTCGAGAAGCGCGATCTCGACGATCTCGTCGCCCCCGTAGGCTTCCAGGCCCGTGGTCTCCGTGTCCAGCATCACGAACCGGGCGTCCATCAACGGGGTACGGAGCAGTGCGGACGGGTCGTACCCGGCGAGTCGTCTCCGCCAGTCGTATCGTCGGCCAGCGCCGGGGGGTGGGTGGTACAGGCGTCGGCGTACCCCCGCCCGCAGCAGCTCCCTGAGTTCCCGCAGTTCGATCAGCAGGCGCTGGAAGGACACGCTCACCGCCTCCCGGGAGTCAATGCAGCACCAGTCCGAAGGTGAGCTGCAGGTGTTCACGCATTCTGCGACTAGCCCGCAGGGCGACACGCAGGCGCTCCCGCTGGTGGCTGGACAGGCGTTCCATGCGCAGCAGCGGATCGGGGGTCTCGCCTCGGCGGATCTGGTCCAGCTGGTGGCTCAGCAGCAGATCCTGCAATTCCTCGAAGGCGATTCGCATGGTCTCGCTGAAGTCCGGTTCGAAAACTCCGAGACGGCGCAGGGCGGCGATGCGTTCCAGGGTCATGCAACGGCTGACTCCCTCCCGCAGCGCGAATACCCGCATGGCATCGATGAGGATCCGCAGCCCGGTTCGCTTGAGGTCGATGACCCGGCTGCCGCGGTGCTCCGCCGTGACCAGACGATTGAACCAGCCCAGCGGCTGTGCCACCTTGCGATTGTCGCTGACCATCATACGGAACAGAAGTTTGCCCCGGTCCTCCCGGAGTTCCGCGTTGAGGTGGCTGCGCAGACGGGTGGTAAGCCGGTCGTCGCCATAGAGGGTGGCGAAGTCCAGGACGATGTTGGCGAGCCTCGCCTCCTGCCTCCCCGGGGACGCCACCAGGCGCGACAGCTTGCCCTGCCATCCCTGGAGGGTTCGCCGGTAATCCGGATTGCGGGCCATGACGTTACCGGGGCACAGGTGGTAGCCGATCTCCGCCAGGGCGGGATTGAGACGTTCCGCGAAGGCCTGGAACCACTCCAGACCTTCTTCATCCACCTGGTCGTCGATGATCAGGCCGTTGTCCTGGTCCGGGCGCAACAGCATCTCTCCACGGCCGCCGGAGCCCATGATGATGACCGCGAACCGGTTTGGTGCGGCGCCGAGTCCGGACGTCCGCATGTCCCGGAGCACCAGCTCGACCAGGCGGTGCTGCAGAGCCAGATGCATGTCAGTCAGGGCGCGCACCGCCGCGCCCGCGCTGCGGTGGGCTTCATGGATGCCTTGAGCGGCAACGGGAACCCGCTCCCGCAGCGCCTTGAGGGTCTCCACGTCCGGTGCGCCACGAATCTCGCTTTCCAGGGTGTAAGGGGGGTTTGACAGCGCCTGCACGAGATCGCCCGGCGCAATGAACCCCAGCGGCAGACCTCTCTGCTGGTCGACCACGACCACGTCCCCGGGTGGGTGGCGGCGCTGCAGCTCCTCCACACGCCACAGTGGCGTGTCGGGGGTGACCGTCTGTGCCTGTTCGAGTTGCGCCTGGCGGAGGGAGCTGTCGGCATCGATGTCACCGTTGGCCAGCTGCAGCAGCAGCCCGGTCGGGGTTACCAGGCCAAGCAAGCGGCCGTCGTCATCGGTTACCCCCAGGCTTGCGAGCTGGCGCTGGCCCAGGAGCCGGGCTGCCTGGGCCGCCGTGGTGTCAACCGTGCAGGTAGGCAGGCCGCTGTGCATGAAGTTGCGTACCGGCCGGGCCAGGGTGCCGCGGACTGTCTCCCGCACCTGCAGCGCCCGGCGCATCCGCGACGCCAGGGCCCGGTTGATGGCCTCGAAGAACTCGGCCGATTCGTGCTCCAGCCGCTGAATGGCTGTCGCCGGTACCGACAGCACCCGACATTCGGAAAGGGCCACCGCCCCGGACCGGTAGGAGTCGCCGTCCAGGTAGTTGGCCAGGCCGACCAGGTCGCCGGGTGCCGCCGTGCGGGTCTCGCCGCTGGTGGAAGTCTGCTGCAGTTCGCCCTCCAGATGGATGAACACGCGTTGTCCGTAGCGCTCGCCGGGCTGGAACAGCTGATCCCCCGGCGACAGCCGGATGATGTCGCTGTCCTCCACAAGCTGGTGGATGACATGCGGCTCGACACGCTGCCACATGGGCGAGCCGGCAATCAGTGCGGCGTCGTCGCTGCTTTCCCTGCTGGTGGTCATGTGTACTCCCCGGAACCTTATCGCCCGCCTTGCGGCCGCCGGGCACCCCGGCGATGCGATCCTGGCAACAGGGTAGCCGCCCCCGGGCTGCGCGCAAAGAAAAGGCCCCGCACGTGGCGGGGCCTTTGGCGCACGGCGTCCGGGCGGGTCAGGCCGACCGGTAGTTGGGCGCTTCCTTGGCCATGGCATACAGGGTACAGCCGGCCATCATCAGCAGCACAAGCGCAAAGGGGAAACCCAGTGCGATTGCCCCGGCCTGCAGGGCGGCAATGCCGCCGCTGAGCAACAGGGCGATGGCCACCAGGCCCTCGAAGATGGCCCAGAAGGAACGCTGCACCACCGGCGCGTCCGTCTTGCCGCCCGCACTGATGGTGTCGATCACCAGCGAGCCGGAGTCCGACGAGGTGACAAAGAAGATCATCACCAGGAAGATCGCGATCGACGATGTCAGGAACGTGAACGGCAGCCCCTCCAGGAAACCGAACAGCACCATGGTGTCATCGTAGGCCGCCACCACGTACTGGTGAACGCCCTCGAACCCGTCCGCGACATACTGCTCGATCGCGTAGCCACCCATGATGTTCATCCACAGGATGGTGGCTATGACAGGAACGATCAGCACGCAGAAGATGAACTCGCGCACGGTCCGGCCGTAGGAAACCCGGGCGATGAACATGCCGACAAACGGTGCCCAGGAAATCCACCACGCCCAGTAGAACACGGTCCAGCCGTGCATGAATCCCTCGTCTTCGCGGCCGACCCAGTTGCTCAGTGGAACAACCTGGGCCAGGTACTGCCCGATGCTGGCGATGCTGTTGACGAGGATGCTCACCGTGGAGCCGGCCACCAGGACGAACGCTCCGAGCAGGGCGAACAGGACCATGTTCAGGGCGCTGAGTCGCTTCACCCCGCCGTGGATGCCGAGCAGGATGGAAACCAGGGCGATGGCGGTGATGACGAGGATGAGGATGACGGTAGTGGCCATGCCGCTGGGGACGCCCCAGACGTGCGACATGCCGGCGGCAGCCTGTTCCGCGCCGAGACCGAGGGAAGTGGCCAGGCCGAACATGGTCGCGAACACGGCCAGTATGTCGATCACGTGTCCGAACCAGCCCCAGACGCGATCTCCCAGCAACGGGAAGAACGCGGAGCGGATCGTCAGGGGAAGGCCGTAGTTGTAGCTGAAGAACGCCAGGGAGACCGCCACCACGCCGTAGATCGCCCACGGATGCAACCCCCAGTGGAAGATGGTCGCCGCCATGGCCATGCCGCGCATGCCTTCTTCTCCGCCACCCTCCAGGCCGAAGGGCGGGTTGAAGAAGTGGAAAAACGGCTCCAGTACGCCGAAGAACATCAGTCCGATGCCCATGCCCGCGGCGAAGAGCATGCCGAACCAGGCGCCGTACGAGAACTCCGGTTTCGCGTCGATCCCACCGAGCCGGATCCGCCCCAGGGGCGTGACCAGCAGAATGACGCAGAACAGTACGAACAGGTTGGCCGCCCCCATGTAGACCCAGTCGAACGTGCTCTCCAGCCATGTTCGCAGGCCCAGCAGACCCGACTCTGCCCGGTCCGGGAAAATCATCGCGAAGGCGACGGCGATGATGATGCCGACCGCGGTAATGAAGAAGACGGGATTGTGCAGCTCCAGGCCGAGCGGTCGGACATTGTCCTGGCCGATTTCGTAATCGGTCTCTACAACCGTTTCTCCCTGATCATCGGTGTTCTTTTCATCAGCCACGTTGTATGCGTCCCTATTGATTGAGCGGATTGGGATACACCCGGGTGCCGTGAAGGCCGCTCACGGCACGCGTCGGATGTGTAGCAGTCACCCCGCAGTTCATACGCGAGCCGCTCTAACTGTCGCGCAATCCGCTGTTGTCGTCAAACGACGGTAACGAGAAAACCGTGTGGCGACGAGGCGTTGCGGTGCTCAACGCGGGAGTCCGAGAGCCGGTGCGGATCAGCGCGCACGGCTCGCCAGGCGGTGTGTCCGGGGGCTGCAGCCATGCGCCTGACGAAAGCAGCGGGCCAGGTGGGCCGAGGAGGCGAAACCGGTGGCGGCGGCGATCTCGGCGATGGGCAGGCCGGTCTGGATCAGCAGATGGCGTGCGCGCTCGAGCCGCAGCCCCCGGTAGTAGCGGCCCGGTGCGGTCTCCAGGTGACGCCGGAATAGCCGGTCCAGGTGACGGCCGGAGATATCGAGGCGCCGGGCGATCTCCGCGATCGGGAGCGGGTTCTCCAGGTGCGCGGTCATCAGCCGGGCTGCGTCCGCCAACCGCCCGGAGCGGCGACGCAACTGAAGAACCGCGCTGACCTGCGTGCTGCCGGCCTCACGGATGTGGTCATGGATGTAGTTGTCGGCGACGGCGGCGGCCAGGTCCTCGCCGTGGTGCTGCTGCACCAGGGTCAGCATCAGGTCGAGGGCGGAGGTGCCGCCGGCACAGGAGAATCGCCGGCGATCGAGTTCGAACACACTGGCGCGAATATCCAGCCGGGGAAAGCGCTCCCGGTAGCTGTCCAGGCAGTGCCAGTGGATGGTGGAGCGTACCCCGTCGAACAGGCCGGAATCGGCCACCACGTAGGATCCATCCGAAAGGGCACCGACGAGGGCACCGCTGGCGGCGATCCGCCGGAGCCAGGAGCGCAGGTCCGGGTCGGCGTAAGTGTGTGACCTCTCTCCCCCGCACACGGCAACGACAGTGGCAGCGCCGGCGGTCTCCAGTGATTCCGCTTCCAGGGCCAGGCCGCTGGAGGAGGTGACCGGACCCGGAGCGGCAGCCACCAGGCTCCAGCGGTAGAGTGGGTGTCCGCTTACGGCGTTGGCCGCCCGCAGGGCCTCCACGCTGGCGCTCAGTGCCAGCAGCGAGAAGCGGGGGATCAGTACGAATACGACGTGGTCCGTCTGCATCGCGATGCTTGTCCTGTCTGCGGGTCCTGCACGGTGATAATTGTTGCCGCTCCGTCCGGAACAGACAAGTTCCGGTCCCTTTCGTGATCGTAAGCAGGTCGGTTATCTGTTGAGCTTGGTGACCATGCGCTACTCGGTATGGCAACTCGTCAAGCAGGGTCTCAGGGGGCACACGGGCTGGCCGCGCATGTGGCGTGACCCGCAGCCGAAATCCTCCTATGACGTGGTGATCGTCGGCGGTGGCGGGCACGGTCTGGCCACCGCCTACTACCTGGCGCGCGAGCACGGGATCCGCAACGTCGCCGTGCTGGAGAAGGGCTGGATCGGCGGCGGCAACGTCGGTCGCAATACCACCATCATCCGCTCCAACTACCTGCTGGGGGCCAACCTGCACTTCTACGAGTACGCCATGAAGCTGTGGGAGGGGTTGGAGCGGGAACTCAATTTCAACACCATGGTGAGCCAGCGCGGCGTGCTCAACCTGTTCCACTCGGATGCCCAGCGGGATGCCTATGCCCGGCGGGGCAACGCCATGCGTCTTGCCGGAGTGGACGCGGAACTTCTCGACGTCGATGGAGTGCGCGCCCTGGTACCGATGCTGGACCTGGACAATGCCCGCTTTCCGGTGCTGGGCGGGCTGCTGCAGCCGCGGGGCGGGACCGTGCGGCACGATGCCGTCGCCTGGGGCTACGCCCGGGCGGCGGACGCGCTCGGCGTGGATATCATCCAGAACTGCGAGGTGACGGGGATTCGCCGCGACCAGGGCCGGGTGACGGGGGTTGATACCACCCGTGGCTTCATGGCTACCCCCAGGGTCGCTGCGGCCGTGGCCGGCCATACGAGCCGGGTCGCCGACATGGCGGGCCTGCGGCTGCCTGTGGAGAGCCACGTCCTGCAAGCGTTCGTCACCGAGGGTGTCAAGCCGTTGCTGGATACGGTGATGACCTTCGGCGCCGGGCATTTCTACGTCAGCCAGTCGGACAAGGGCGGGCTGGTATTCGGCGGCGACCTGGACGGCTACAACTCCTATGCCCAGCGTGGCAATCTGCCGGCCATGGAGGATGTCATGGCCGGGGGCATGGCGGTACTGCCGGTGATGGGCCGCCTGCGGGTCCTGCGGCAATGGGGGGGCGTGGTGGATATGACCATGGATGGCAGCCCCATCATTACCTGCACCGATGTGCCCGGTTTCTATCTCAACGGCGGCTGGTGCTATGGCGGATTCAAGGCTACCCCCGCTTCGGGCTGGTGCTTCGCCCACACCATCGCCCGGGACGAGCCCCACCCGCTGTCCGCCGCCTTTACCATCGACCGGTTCCACGAAGGTCGCCTGCTGGATGAAAAGGGAGTGGGGCCGAATCCATGGATACAGTGACCGTGCGCCGGCATTCCGATGCCGGCGGGGAGTACCTGCATGCATCGCATTGACTGTCCCTGGTGCGGTTTGCGCGACGAGGCGGAGTTCCAGTACCAGGGTGATGCCTCGGTGGCACCGCCGCCCCTGGAGGGCGACATCGACGAGGCGATGGCCGCAGTGTATCTGAGGGAGAACCCGCGCGGCTGGCATCAGGAATGGTGGCATCACGTCGCCGGATGTCGACAGTACGTCCGCGTGCTGCGGCACACCGGGAGCCATGAGGTCGCCGCCACCGGCTGGCCGGACTCGCGACTGGAGCCACCGGCATGAGCATGGTGCAACCGGATCGCCTGGAGAGCGGGGGCACGATCGATCGTGGTCGCCCGTTGACCGTGAACTTTGACGGTCGCCCCTATCCCGGTTACGCCGGCGATACCCTCGCCTCCCTGCTGCTGGCCAACGGCGTGCGGCTGGTCGGGCGCAGTTTCAAGTACCATCGCCCCCGGGGCGTGCTCGGGGCGGGTGCCGAGGAGCCCAATGCCCTGGTGGAGCTTGGCGTCGGCGCGCGGCGGGAACCCAATACCCGCGCGACCCTGGTGGAGGCGGTTGACGGTCTGGTGGCCCGTAGCCAGAATCGCTTCCCGTCCCTGCGCCACGATCTGCTCGCGGTCAACGGCCTTGCCCACCGTTTCCTGGTGGCCGGGTTCTATTACAAGACCTTCATGTGGCCGGCGTCGTTCTGGGAATCGGTCTACGAGCGGCAGATCCGGCGGGCGGCAGGCCTGGGCCGTGCCGCTGCGGCTCCCGATCCGGATCGCTATGAACACGTCCATGCCCATGCCGATGTCGTGATTGCCGGTGCCGGGGCCGCCGGTCTGCAGGCGGCGCTTGCCGCAGCCGCAGGCGGCGCCCGGGTACTGCTGCTGGAAGCGGACCGTTGCCCAGGCGGACGGCTTGCCTGGGAGCGGGCGTCCGTGAACGGGCGCCCGGCCGCGCACTGGGTGGCGGATACCGTCTCCCGCCTGGAGGGCATGGACAACGTCCGGATTCTGCGGCGCACGACGCTTACCAGCGTCTATGACCACGGGGTGACCAGTGCTCTGGAGCAGGTCGCCGGCGACCCTGCCGGCAGCGACCCCGCTCTGCCGCGGCAGCGGCTGTGGATCATTCGCGGCCGGCGGCTCATCGTGGCCAGCGGGGCACTCGAGAGACCGCTGGTGTTCGATGACAACGATCGGCCCGGGGTCATGCTGGCCGCCGCAGTGCGCAGCTATGTCAATCGCTACGCGGTAGCCCCGGGCCGGAGTTTCCTGGTAGCGACCACCGGCGACGATGCCTACCGTACCGCGTTCGATCTGCAGGATGCCGGGCGCACGGTGGTGGCGGTGGCGGATGCCCGGCCCCACGCCGGAGCCATGGCGGAAGCGGCCCGGGAGCGCGGTATCCGGGTGGTCAACGATGCCCTGCCGGCGCGTGCCCTGGGTCGGTTGCAGCTTCGTGGTGTTCGCCTGCAGAACGGCAATGGTGCGCCGCTGGAGGAGTTGGCCTGCGACTGCCTCGCGGTCTCCGGTGGCTTCAGTCCGGATCTGACACTCAGCACCCAGATGGGAGAGCGCCCGGTCTGGAGTGAAACCCTGGGTTGCTTCCTGCCGCCGCCGACGACGGATCAGCCCGTGGAGGTGGTCGGTGCCGCCGCCGGTGTGCTCGAACTGCAGGCGGCGTTCTCCGGGGCTGTGGATGCCGGTGCCCGCGCCGCTGCGGCCGTGGGCTACCCGGTGCCCGCGGACATGCCTCCCGCGACCGCCGGCAGCAGCGCGCCATCGGATGCGCCAGCGTTGCCGGTTCGCTGTCCGGGACGGGGCAAGGCCTTCGTGGACTTCCAGAACGATGTCACCGCCGACGACGTGCGCCTGGCCAACCAGGAAGGGTTCGCCAGCGTGGAGCACCTGAAACGCTACACCACCCTGGGCATGGGGACGGACCAGGGCAAGACCTCCGGCGTCAATGGCCTGCTGCTGCTTGCCCGGGAGCAGGGGCGGCCCCCGGAGCAAGTGGGCACCACACGGTTCCGGCCGCCGGCGGTACCGGTTGCGGTCGGCGCCTATGCCGGTCACCGCACCGGACGTGCGTTCGCGCCCATACGCCGGACGGCAATGGACGGCTGGCACCGGAGAAGCGGTGCGAGCTTCATCGAGGCCGGTCACTGGCTGCGGCCGAGCTGCTACCCACGAGGAGATGAGGACATCGCCGGGGCTACCTGGCGCGAGGCGCTGGCGGTGCGCACGGGTGTCGGCATCTGCGATGTGTCCACCCTCGGCAAGATCGACGTGATGGGACCTGACGCCGCCGAGTTCCTGACCCGGCTCTATATCAATGGTTTCCGCAAGCTTGCGGTGGGCCGGGTCCGCTACGGGGCCATGCTGCGGCCGGACGGGCACCTGCTGGATGACGGCACCACATCACGGTTTGCCGAAGACCATTTCGTGACTACCACGACGACGGCCAATGCCGCCCGGGTTCTGGCACACATGGAGTATCACGCCCAGGTCGCGTGGCCGGACCTCGATGTTGCGGTGTGCTCGGCGACCGAGCAGTGGGCGACCATGGCGGTTGCCGGCCCGCGCAGCCGGGAGACCCTGCAGCTGGCGTTCCCGGATGCCGACCTCTCCGACGAGGCGTTACCCTTCATGGGTTTTCTGGAACTGGACGGCGGCGGCTTTCCGCTGCGGGTGTTCCGGATCAGTTTTTCCGGGGAACTGGCCTACGAAGTCAGTGTACCCTGGGGCCATGGCGAGCCTATCTGGTGCCGAATCATGGCGGCCGGTGCGCCCTTCGATATAACACCCTACGGTACCGAGGCACTCAGCGTGCTGCGGATCGAAAAGGGACATCCCGCCGGCCCCGAACTGGACGGCCGTACCACGGCCGCCGACATCGGCCTGGGGGAGATGTTCGCAAAGCAGAAGACGGGCTTCGTGGGCCGGCTTCTGGCTACCCGGCCCGGTCTCGCGGATCCGCACAGACCGCGCCTGGTGGGGCTCAGGCCGGTAGATCCGGCGGGCCGCCTTCGCGGGGGTGCCCACCTGGTTGCGGATGCGAAGGGATGCGGCATCGAGGACAGCCAGGGCTGGCTCTCCTCCGTCTGCCACAGCCCGCAAGTGGAATCATGGATTGCATTGGGCTTTCTCGCCGACGGTGCCCGTCGCACCGGCGAGGTGCTGCATGCGGTGTTTCCGCTCCGGGGGGAGACGGTCGCCGTGGAAGTGTGTTCACCGTGTTTCGTGGATCCGGAGGGGAGTCGGCTCCGTGGCTGATCGACAAGTGCGTTACCCACTGGATGAGTTGGAGCTGAAGCCCCGGGGTGATGGCGGAGCGCCGCTGGAGGTCGCCCATCTGCGTGGTGTCGCCTGCTGCCAGGTTGTGGCCAGGCGTGGCTGCGAGCAGGCCGTGCAGCGGAGTCTGGGCGTTGTCACCGAACCGGGCCGGGCTGTGCGTGCCGGGGATGTGACACTGCTGCCACTGGCGCCCCGGCAATGGCTGCTCATGGCACCCCACGGTCGCGATGGCGCACTTGCCCGTGAGACCGCCCGCCGGCTGTCCGGGGTTGGCCATGTCAGCGATCAGGGGCATGGCCGGGTGCTGTTCCGCGTTGCGGGAAATGCGGCGACGGAGCTGCTGACCAGGGGCTGCCGCCTGGACCTGGACCCGGTGGCCGCGCCCCCGGGGTTTGTTGCCCAGACCACGATGGCCGATGTTGGTGTACTCATGCACCGGGTCGAGCGGAATGTCTTCCACCTGCTGCTCTATCCCGGATATGCCCGCTCATTCTGGGACTGGTTGCGCGAGACCGCCGCACCAATGCAGCCCGAACTACGCGAGGGAATCCTGAGCTGATGGAATGCCAGTCGCCCGTCCTGATACTCAAGCTGACCTGTGCCGATCGGCCGGGGATCGTCGCCGCCGTCTCCGGGCTGATCGCCGAGCACGGCGGCAACATTCTCGAGAGTTCGCAGTTCGATGACCTGCGTACGGGACAGTTTTTCATGCGGGTCCGGTTCACCCTGGAGGAGGCCGACCGGTTCGCCTTCTTCTTCCGGCCCGTGGCAACACGCTTCGCCATGCGCTGGGATGTTCAGCGGGAGGACGTCCGTGGCCGGGTCCTCATCCTGGTTTCCCGGTTCGACCATTGCCTGGTGGACCTGCTCTACCGCTGGCGCACCGGATCGATGCCCATGAATGTGGCGGGGATCGTGTCGAACCACGAGGTGACACGGCCGATCGCCGAACTGCACGAGCTGCCGTTCCACCACCTGCCGGTCACCCCGGAGAACAAGGCCGAGCAGGAGGCGCGGCTACTCGCCCTGGTGGAATCGACCGGTACGGACCTGGTGGTCCTGGCCCGCTACATGCAGATCCTGTCGGACTCCCTGTCCAACCGGCTGTTCGGCAAGGTGATCAATATCCATCACTCCTTCCTGCCCGGATTCAAGGGCGCTCGTCCCTATCACCAGGCGCACGAACGCGGCGTCAAGCTGATCGGCGCAACGGCGCATTACGTGACACCGGATCTGGACGAGGGGCCGATCATCGCGCAGGAAGTTGACCGGGTGGATCACGCGCATGAGCCGGAAGATCTGGTGGAGATCGGACAGAATCTGGAATGCCAGGCCCTTGCCCGGGCCGTGCGCTGGCACCTGGAGCACCGGGTGTTGCTCAACGGTTCGAAGACCGTCGTATTCAGCTGAACAGTGCCCGCGCCAGCCGCTGTCCGCCTCCTTACCCAGGCGTGGCCCGCAACCTGCCGAGCAACCGTTGCAGTGCCGCGTCCGTGAGGCGGTTTTCCTCGTAGACCGGCTGCACTTCCGGGAGCATGCGACGGAGCTCCCGGATCCGGCGCTCCTCCGCCGGATGCGTGGACAGGAACTCCGGTGGCCGGCCGCCTTCACTGCGCTCGCCCATCGCCTGCCAGAAGCGCACCGACTCCGCCGGGTCATACCCGGCCCTGGCCATGTAGCGGACTGCGAGCTCGTCGGCTTCCAGTTCGTGGGCGCGGGAGTAGGGCATGATGACGCCGTAGACGACCCCGGCTCCCAGCACCCCGGCGATTTCCCCGGCCCGTGCCACGTCGCCGATCTGCAGCGCGGTTTCGAGCGCGTGCAGGCCGATGGCGGTGGCCCGCTGGGCACTCACGCGCCTGGCCCCGTGGCGGGCGTTGACGTGTCCCACCTCGTGGCCCATCACCGCGGCGAGCTGGGCGTCGTTCTCCATGACCTCCAGGATGCCGGTATAGAAACCGACCTTGCCGCCGGGCAGGGCAAAGGCGTTGATGGCGGGGTCCTCGAACAGGGCGAATTCCCAGTCCTCGTCCGGGTTGCCGCCGGCATCGACGATCCGCTGTCCCACCGTCTGCAGTCGTTCGTTGGCGGCGGTATCGTCGGAGAGGGTGAGTTCGTCCTTGATGTCCTGCCAGGCGGCCTCGCCCATGGCGCGCTCCTCGGCGGGGGAAATCATGGCGATGGAGCCCAGGCGGTCGGCCACGTCGGTGGACGTGCAGCCGGCGAGCGCGAAGCCCCCCGTGGCGCCGACCAGGTAGACCAGGAACTGGCGCCGGTGCGGATCCTCGGCGTGGTGACAGCAATGCTCGGTCATGGCGTCGTCTCTCATGGCGGCAGCCGGTGCTGGCCGGCAACACGTTTCCCGACCATCCCCTGATTCTGCCATATTCTGCGGTGGTTGCAGGATGCATTCCGGGGTCCGGGTGTGGGTCGGGGCCCGATGCGGCGGTTGATCCCGCAGGATGGCTCCGCAGTCCGTGTGGCCGGATCAGCCGCCGGCGCGGTACTGCACCGGTTCCCGGCGCCTTGCCGGCGGGCCGGGTTGTGCAGGAACTGGTATCGTGGGGGAATCTCATTCTAGGAGAAGTCAGGTGAGCGACGACGATCACACATGGTTGCGAGTCGGGTGCCGGCTGGAAATGGAGTTCGCCGTGTCGAGCCCGATGGTGCTGGTGCTGCGGCCGCGCAGCGGGCTGCGGCAGTGGGTGGCCCGGGAGCAGTACTCCATATACCCGCCGACGGCGGTAACCGAGTACACGGATCTCTACGGCAACCTGTGCCAGCGGCTGCTGGCGGCGCCCGGTCCGTTGCAGGTGGATGTCCGCACCGAGGTGCGTGTCCCCGCCCGGGCCGGGAAGGCCCCCGGGGCGCCGTTTGTCCCGGTGGACCAGCTGCCGGAGGAGGTTCTCGTGTACCTCGCGCCCAGCCGCTACTGTGAATCCGATCGTCTTGGTGCGGACGCCGCCA
>SLLM01000338.1 GCA_007134055.1 Ectothiorhodospiraceae bacterium
CAGGCCAGCGCCTCCTCGACGCCCCGCATGGCATCCTGCAGACGCGCCCCCAGCGCGCGGTTCCAGGCATCCCGCTCTTCCAGCGCCGGCGGCAGCTCGACAAGCCCGAAGGGATGCGCCCGGTAGAGTTCCAGCAGGGTCAGGCTGGCGGGATCCCTGGCCAGGACCCAGCGGCCATCGGCGGTTCGCCGGATAACGCCAGACCCCTCCAGCACCTGCAGTGCCTCCTGGATGGCGGCATCCCCGGCGTCGGGTTCCAGTCGCAGCAATTCACCACGACCGAGGACGTGGCCTTCCTGTTGCGCCTCCCAGAAATTCCCGAGCAGGCGTACCGCCAGGACCAGGCTCAGACGCGGATCGGACAGCGATCCGGAGCGGCCGGTGCGATAGCCGCTCATGGCCTGGGTAAACTCCGCCCCCAGCAAGACGACAACCCAGGAAACGTACACCCAGATCAGGAAAATGGGCAACGCAGCCAGGGTCCCGTATATGGCCTCGTAGGTCGGCACGTTGGTGACGAACAGGGCAAAGCCGCGCTTCGCCACCTCGAACAGCACCGCTGCGAATACCGCCCCGACCAGCGCGTGCCATAACCGGATACGGCGATTCGGGACCGCGCAGTACAAGAATGTGAACGCCAGAATCAGCGCCACTACCGGCGTAATCTGCAGAACTACCTGCCGTAGCTCACCGGCATCCACCGCGCCGGTGAACTCTGTCAGGGCCAACAGATAGGATGAGGCCGCAAGACTCAGGGCAACCAGGAACGGGCCGACCGTGATCACGGTCCAGTAGACCATGAAACTCTGCAGCGGACGGCGACGCTGCTCCACCCGCCAGATCCGGTTCAGGACCCGGTCGATCGCGCTCATCATCAGCACCGCCGACAGGGTTATACCGATCAGGCCGGCCAGCGTCAGGCCTGCCGCCCGGCTGGCAAACTGCTGGATGTAGCTCTGCACGAGTTCGCCGGAAGCGGGCACGAGGTTCTCGAACAGGAACGCCTGCAGACGATCGTGCAGGTCGGCGAACACCGGAAACGCGGTCAGCACGGAGAAGCTCAGGGCGAACAAGGGCACCAGCGAGAAGAGGGTCGTATAGGAGAGCGTCGCCGCGCTGCTGAGGCAGTCATCACGCATGAAACGCCTACCCAGGTAGAGCCAGAACGCCACTAGCTCCGTCGCCAGGAAACGGCCCCGGCGAAGCAGCGCATCCCTGTCGAGTCCGATGGAGGTCGCCACGCTATTCGCTCCCGTCCGCCGCAACGGCTTTAGCCAAACCGGCACGCCTGCCATACTACGCGCTTTGTGATCCGTGCGGGAGCACGGGCACGATAACGGTTCGTTGATTCCGGAGCCTGCCATGTCGGTGCGCATCTACCACAATCCCCGCTGCTCGAAGTCCCGCCAGACCCTGCAACTGCTTCGGGAGCAGGGGTTGCAGCCGGAGGTGATCGAATACCTGAAGACACCCCTGGACGTTGACGAGCTACGCCGACTCGCGTCCATGCTGGGTGTGGCTCCGTTGCAGATGGTGCGACACAGGGAGGTGGAGTTCAGGACCGCCGGCCTGGATCGGGGGGATCCGGACGACGATACCGTTCTTGCCGCCATCCGCGCGCACCCGCGATTGCTGGAGCGGCCGATCGTGGTCAACGGCGACCGGGCGGCCATAGGGCGCCCCCCGGAACAGGTACTGTCGATTCTCTAGTGTCGTGAATCCTACGCTGGCAACGGAGCACATCACGCCATGCAAGCAACGGGCGGGCAACGGCGCGCCGGGGCGCGGATCCTGGTCTGCTATTACAGCCGCTACGGCGCCACACGGCAGATGGCGGAACATCTTGCCCGTGGCGTGGAACAGGTGGAGGGGGCGGAGTCGGTGCTGCGCACGGTGCCTTCCGTGTCGCGGCTCTGTGAGGCGGTGGCCCCGGAAATACCCGCGCAGGGGCCACCCTATGCAACGAAGGATGACCTGCGCGATTGCGACGGTCTGGCCCTTGGGAGTCCGACGCGCTTCGGCAACATGGCTGCCCCCATGAAGCACTTTCTCGATGACACGGCGGACCTCTGGCTCTCCGGAACCCTCGCCGGTCGGCCGGCGGCCGTGTTCACCTCCACCGGCTCACTACACGGCGGCCAGGAAACCACCCTGCTGACAATGATGATTCCGCTGCTGCACCACGGCATGTACCTGGTGGGACTGCCCTATACGGAGAGCGCGCTGATGGAAACGCAGGAGGGTGGAACACCCTACGGTGCCAGCCACTGGGCGGGTGCCGAGGGGGATCGTACCCTCAGCAGCACGGAGCAACGCCTGGCACGGGCGCTCGGCGCCAGACTGGCCGGCGTGGCAATCACCCTCCGGCGGGGAGGGATGAGGTGACAGCGTGGGTACGCGCCACCCACGCCCTCATGGTCGGCAGCCTGGTCGCCCTCGCCTGGCTGCTGGGGCTGTGGGTGGTACTGCTGCATCCGCCGGCCAACCCGGCACTGGTGGCGCCGCTCCTCCTCCTGCTGGTGCTACCCCTGGTCATTCCCCTCCGCGGCCTGCTCTACGGCCGCCGCTACACGGCGGCCTGGGTCAGCCTGCTGAGCCTGTTCTACTTCGCATACGGTATTGCCCGGATACCGGATCCGCCACCGGTCCGCTGGCTTGGCATTGCCTGTACCGTCCTGTCAATGGGTCTGTTTCTCGGAGCGATCGGCTATGTACGGCTCACCCGCCGGCCGAAGACCTGATACGGCCGTACCGGGAGGCTCACTCCCGCCAGAGGCACTGCCGCACGAACGGAATGGTCAACCGCCGCTGTGCCGCCAGGGCGGCGTGATCGAGCTGCTCCAGAACCCCGAACAGCCCGCTCACATCCCTGGGCAACCGGGTCATCAGGTAGGATGCGGTTTCATCCGGAAGTTCGAGGCCACGACGGCGCGCCCGCTGCTGCAGAGCGGTCGCCAGGGCCGCATCCCGCAGGGGCGCGAGCCGATGAACCTGGCACCAGGATAACCGGGAGCGAAGATCCGCCAAGGCCAGGTGCAGGTCCGCCGGCCGCCCGGTTGCGGCCGCCAGCAGGCGACCGCCGCGATCCTGGAGCCCGTTGTAGAGGTGGAACAGCGCCTCCTGCGCCGGCGGTTTACCGGCCAGGTGCTGCAGGTCATCGACCGCCACCAGCCCCATGCCCTCCAGCCCGGCAAGGGCCCGGGGCAGGAACTCCGGGCGGGCGGCCGAGAGGTAGGCGACCGGTGCGCCCCCCTGCACCAGCCGGCCGCACGCGGCCTGCAACAGGTGGGTCTTGCCGCTACCGGATCCGCCGTACAGGTACAACCAGGGGCCCGGCGGTTGGGCGAGCAGCTCGTCCAGGGCTGCCAGAGCCAGTTCGTTGCCCACCGGGAGGAAGTCTTCCAGCGTGGCCGCGTCCTGCCAGCGTATGTCCAGCGGCAACTGACGGGTGTC
>SLLM01000108.1 GCA_007134055.1 Ectothiorhodospiraceae bacterium
GCACTCATCCTGGACGAAATCCCCGTGGCCGGATCGGCTGTCACAGCCGATCCGGCCACGGGGGCGACGCGTGTCGGCTACCGGGAGGACGCTTCGAAGCGCTCCACGTCTTCGCGCAGGATCCGGATCAGGTCACCCCGGCGTTCGTCCTCTTCCATCCGACGCCAGACGCCGTTGAACACCGCCTCCCGCATCTTCTCCAGCTCTTCCTCGGGCATTTCCGTCACGGTGATTTCCTGGCGCATGGCTTCCAGGCTGGACTGCTGCGACTCCGTGTATGCCTCGTCAGCCCAGGCGATCGTGTCCTCGCCGGCCCGGATGACGGCTTCCTGCAGGTCGGGGGTCAGCGAATCGAACCAGCGCTTGCTGACGATGACCACCGAGGCGAAGGCGAAATGCTCGGTGATCGTGTAGTAGTTGGCCGCTTCGTGCAGGTTCATCATGTAGATCACGTCCGGCGGGTTTTCCATGCCGTCCAGCGTTCCCTGCTGCAGTGAGGTGTACACCTCACCCAGTTCCATCGGCCGGGGTACGCCGCCCCAGTCCTCGTAGGCGCCAATCCGCGGGGGGGAAGGGATCACCCGGAAGCGCTTGCCGCGGATGTCTTCCAGCTTCTCTACCGGGAACCGGGTGAGGAAGCTCTGGGGGCCGATGCCGTGGAAGCCGAGAATCTTTATGCCGCGCTCTTCGGCAAGCTCCTTGAGGATTTCCGCCGCTTCGCTCTGTGCCGCGAAGGCGGTGATCTGCTTCGGTTCCGGAGGCAGGAGGAACGGCATGTCCAGCACCGAAAGTTCCGGCACAATCGGCGCAAGGAAACCCGCCGGGAAAATCATGCCGTGCAGGGAGCCGGCCTGCAGGGTCGGAAACATCTGCGCATTGCCGCCCAGGGATTCGCCATGACGAGCAGATGCCTCGAACTGGCCATCGGAGTATTCCGTCAGCAGCTCGGCGAACTTGTCGTTGGCCGCGGCCTGTGTGTCACCGGCCGTGGCATTGCCGATCAGCAGCGTCTGAGACGCCTGCAGGTTCAAGGTCACGCCTGCTGCCAGCACCGTGGCCGCAGCGACGGACGCCAGTCTGTGGATCGTTTTCATGGGACCCTCCTCCAATCATTTCATTGTTCTCGGCCGGAAAGCCGATGCAGTGCCGGCGCCCGAGACGGCGGCGAATTGCGGGCAGCGAGCTGCCATGGTGATCCCTGCGTTCGTCGTTACTCCTGTGGAACCCGGTAATAGTGGACCGCGCCTGGCGCAGATATGCACGGCTGCCGTACAGGCAGTTGGAATTGCGTCATTATTTAATTGACCTATTACACTTACGGCGTCGCGCAAATATGGTCCAATTCTCTCGCCGTTAGGCGTATTCAGGCCTTCTGCGGGCCCGGGGAATCGGTCGTGTGGTGCTGCCTGAACGTATAACACGCACCTGTTCAGGCGTCAACCTGATGTCATTCTACAGTACAAGATGCCGTATTGTGCTATAAATGTACCATATCGACTGGTGGAATGCCCGGATCTAATTCCGGGCAAGGGTCCGGGGAAGGCCGCCCGTTCGTGGTGGGCAGCCGTGTGCAGGCTGGTTCATGCCGGATCACCGTGCTGGGGAGACCGGATGCGATTGATTGGATATTGCTGCTGACAGATGTCGAAGCGATATTGTTGTGATACAAATTCCGATTTGCCGTATTCCCGGAACAACGCGTCCGATTCGAGTCAGGCTGTTCACGTTGCCGAAGTGCGGGGTACGGAAACGTCAAGCGAGGTCCGCTCATGCAGGAAAACGATCGTGGTGGTGCCGAGTTTCAATACCATAATGCCCTCAGGGAAGGGCGTTTTGTCATACAGCACTGTGACGGGTGTGGCCTGCACGTGTTTTTCCCGCGGGTGGTCTGTCCCCACTGTGCCGGTACGTCGCTGCGGTGGGTCGAACCCAGTGGGACCGGCGTCGTGTACTCCACCACGACCGTGCGACAGCGTGCGGAGAAGGGCGGTGACTACGACGTATCGCTGATCGACCTGGACGAAGGCGTGCGCATGATGAGCCGGGTCGAGGGCCTGCCCCCGGGCGAAGTGCGGATCGGCATGCGCGTGCGGGCCAGGATCATCGAGGAAGAGGGCACTGCCCTGGTTGTGTTCGTCGCGGAGGAGCAGCAATGAGCCTGGAGGAGTTGCGCGGCAAGGCCGCAATTGTCGGGGTGGGAACGGCGGGCTGCGGCGAAGCCCACGGTATGACCGATCTGGAGATTCTCTCCCAGGCGGCCCGCGCCGCCGTCGAAGACGCAGGCCTCGAGATGCGGGATGTGGATGGCCTGTGCACGGCCAACATGGGCGCCGCATTGTGGCCCCTGAACGTGGTCGAGCAGCTTGGCATCAGGCCGCGGTTCGTGGAGGGCACCAACATCGGTGGCTCCGCTTTCGTGGCCCATCAACTGCAGGCCATGCTGGCACTGGCGGCGGGTATCTGCGACGTGGTGCTGGTGTGCTACGGCAGCACGCAGCGCACTTCCCCCTTTGGGCGCAAGGAGCGGACCGAGGCGCGGAACGTGCTCGACCCCAGTCCCTACGAGTCACCCTACCGGCCTTTCAATCCGCCATCCTCCTACGCGTTGATCGCCGCACGTCACATGTACGAGTACGGCACCACCCGGCGCCACCTGGCAGAGGTGGCGGTGGCGGCCCGCCAATGGGCGCAGCTCAACCCGGAGGCGTTCGCCCGGGAACCGCTGGACATCGAAACCGTGCTCAACGCCCGCATGATCAGTGATCCGTTCACCAAGCATGACTGCTGCCTGGTGACCGACGGGGCGGCGGCCTACGTCATGACGCGGGCGGATCGGGCGAAGGATCTCCGGCGCAAGCCGGCCTACGTCCTGTCCAACGCGACCGGAGTCTGGCACCGTACCGTGTCCGGCATGCAGGATCTGACTGTCTCCCCCACCCGGGAATCCGCCGAACGGGCGTTCGCCGCCGCACGGCTGACACCGGCGGACGTGGACATGGCCCAGATCTACGATGCGTTCTCGATCAACACCATCATGGCCCTTGAGGACATGGGTATCTGTCCCAAGGGCGAAGGCGGTCCTTTCGTGGAGGACGGCGCCATCGCTCCGGGGGGACGGTTCCCGGTTAATACCAATGGCGGTGGGCTGTCCTGTGTGCATCCCAACATGTACGGCGCCTTCGCCACCATCGAGGCCGTGCGCCAGCTGCGCGGTGAGTGTGGAGAGCGCCAGGTACAGGGTACCAACACGGTGGTGGTCAACGGCAACGGCGGCAATTCCATGGCCAGCCAGTCCACTTCCCTTCTTGCGACAGCGGATGTGCTCTGAATCCGGCCGCTCCGGTTCCAGGAGGTAATCGTGATTGACAAGAACGTGGCAAGCTGCGCGGAAGCAGTGTCCGATGTATTCGACGGAGCGACGATCATGATCGGCGGTTTCGGTGATCCCGGCGTTCCCGGCCGTCTGGTAGAGGCGTTGCGGGAGCAAGGGGCAACCGACCTCTGCATAATCCACAATGGCGCCGGTGGCGGTGATTTCTCCCTGGGCGGCCTGATACAGGACGGTCGGGTGCGCAAACTGGTCGCCTCCTTCCCCAGCGGCACCGGCTCGACCGCGTTCCGGGAGCGGTATCTCAGCGGTGACATCGAGCTGGAACTCGTCCCCCAGGGGACGCTGAGTGAACGGATCCGTGCCGCCGGCGCCGGCATTGGCGGCTTCTATACGCCGACCGGTGTCGGCACGCGCCTCGCGGAAGGGAAGGAGACCCGGATCATCAATGGCCGCGAATACGTGCTGGAGCTTCCACTGCACGCGGATTTCGCCTTCATCAAGGCGCACCGGGGCGATCGCCTGGGCAACCTGATCTACCGGCTCGCCATGCGCAATTTCAATCCGATCATGGCGACGGCCGGGAAGCAGGTGATTGCGGAAATCGAGGAGCTCGTCCCCGTCGGCGAGCTGCCGCTCGAGGAGATTCACACCCCGGGTATCTTCATTGACCGCATGGTGGAGGTGCCACGTCTTCCGCAGCTGTTTGCGCCACCGAAAAGAGGGGCCGCCACATGACTCTTACCCGTAACGGCATCGCCTATCGTGTCTCCCTTGATCTACCAAAGGGAGGGTACGTAAACCTCGGTATCGGCATCCCCACCCTGATACCGAACTTCCTGCCGGAGGATACGGATATCTCCATCCACAGCGAGAACGGCATTCTCGGTGTTGGTCCGATGGCGGAGCCGGGCACGGAGGATCCGGACCTGGTGAACGCAACCAAGGAGTTCGTCACCCTCAATCCCGGGGCCACCATCTTCGATCACGCGCTGTCGTTCACCATGATCCGCGGAGGGCACATCACGCATGCCGTCATGGGTGCGATCGAAGTGGCCGCCAACGGCGATCTGGCCAACTGGAGCGCGCCCGGGGAAAAGGTGCCCGGCGTAGGTGGCGCCATGGACCTGGCGTTCGGCGTGCAGCACCTGTACATCGCCATGACCCACGTCACCAGCAAGGGTGCACCGAAGATACTCAACGCGTGCCGATGCCCGCTGACGGCGCCCCGTTGCGTCCAGCGAATCTACACCGACATGGCGGTGATGGACATCACCCCCGAGGGGATGATGCTGCGCGAGTACGCCCCCGGGCTGGATCCGGAGGCCGTGCAGGAGAAGACCGAACCACGGTTGCTGGTGGCGGACGACTGCCGGCCGATGGAGATTCCGGAACGGGTCAACGGCGTGCGCCTGGTTGCCGAAACCGCCGCGTCCTGATCACGCCCCGCCCCGGCGCGGAGACGGTGCAACCACAACCGGCGCCCCCGGAGGCACGGTGGGCCGCCACCGCTGGCGGTATGGTACGCTTCCGCCCTGCGCTCCGGTCGGTCGGCCGAATCGCCCGCCACCCCGGCACGGTAGTGCCCTCCGCACGTGTACACGGGCGCGTCCGGCACGGCATCCGACGTGGTTGCCCGTCTCGTGCCACACGTCCCGCACATGCCGGGGTGCACCCGCAACACGGATGACCCTCTTGCCAGCACAGTTCAGCGGTACTGCCTGATGGACGCCATGGAGACCTGGAACCTTGCCGGCTATGCGGCCTGGGAAATTGGCTACATCGTGTTGGTGTTCCTGCTCGGTGGCCTGGTCAAGGGCGCCGTCGGATTCGGCTTGCCGCAGTTGACCATCCCGTTGCTGGCATTTGTCTTTCCGGTGCCGGAAGCCGTGGCCCTCAGTGCCGTGCCGATGTTCGCCAGCAATCTCCTGCAGGCGACGACCAGCCGCTATCTGGGTTCGCTGGTTGCCACCTACTGGGTGCTGTTGCTGACGCTGGCCGTATCGCTGGCGATCAGCGTGCGGCTGATGGTGTGGATGGATCCGGAACTGGTGCGCCTTGCCGTGGGAGCCGCGGCGATCGCCTATGTGACCCTGGAGCTCAGCGGCGCCCGGCTGGGGTTCCTGTCATTGCGCAATGCCATGACCCAGGGGGGTGTCGGGATCGTCTCCGGTGTAATCGGTGGCGCCACGGCCTTCTTCGGACTGACGGCAATCCTCTACCTGGTGTCGCAAGACCTGGACAAGGACCGCTTCGTGGACGCGGTGAGTATCATGCTGCTGACCGGCGCCCTGGTACTGATCGCCAGCCTCTCCGGACTCGGCGTGGTGGGACCGCGGGAATTGCTGATATCGGGTGCCTGCTGCGTACCACTGGTGGTGGGCATGCGGGCCGGACGACGCATGCGTGACGGGATTGACCCACGGGTGTTCCGGCGACTCATCCTGATCCTGGTCTTCGCCACCGGAGTATCCATGATATTGCGTGGGTTCATCGGCTAGTGCTGTCGATGGCCGGCAGCGACCGACCGCGGGCATCGGATGATGGCCTCGGTCCGAGGGTTCCGCGTGCTTTACTCCACCTGCAGCGTGTCACGTTCGCCCACTTCACCCCGCTCGATGTAGAGCGTGTGATCGACGATCTCCTCCACGTACTGGGGGCTCGACTCGGTCACAAGCAGGCCGATGTCCTCCTTTTCCCGGCGCAGGCGTGACAGGGCCCTGGCGTAGTTCTTCGCCAGTGCCGGCGCCAGTCCCTGGAAGGGCTCATCCAGGAATACGTAGCTGGTGCCGACCATCAGGGCACGTCCCAGTGCGACCATCTTGCCCTGGCCGCCGGAAAGGGAGCCGCCTGGCCTTGTGCGCAGGCCCGGGAGTTCCGGTAGCAGGGAGTAGACGTCCTCGAGACGCCGCCTGCGTTCTGCCGCGTTCAGGCCGATGGCCTGGGCCGGCAGCAGCAGGTTTTCCTCGACGTTGAAGTCGCCGATCAGGCGCCGGTCCTCCGGCGCGTAGCCCATGCCAAGGGCGGCCCTGCCGTGGGCAGGCACCCGGTGGATATCCCTGCCATCCAGGCGAATGGTGCCGCCTTCAAGGGGCAACAGTCCCATGAGCGTACGCAGCGTGGTCGTCTTGCCCGCGCCGTTGCGTCCGACCAGCACCGTGGCTGCGCCGGCGTCGATTGCGAACGACACATCACGGAGCACCAGGAAACCGCCGACGTTGACCCGTACCGTGTCCAGTTCCAGCATGTCAGACTCCGACCACGTTCTGCAGTACCTGCGGATCCTGCAAGACGGTATCCGGTGGTCCGGCGGCGATTACACGACCGCTATCCCACACCAGAACCCGTTCGGCGTACCGGCGGACCAGATCCATGTCATGCTCGACGAACACTGCGGTCACGTCCTCCTCCCGCAGCGCCGGGATCAGTGTCTCCATCAGGGCGAAGCGTTCCCGCGCGCTGACGCCGCTGGTCGGTTCATCCAGCAGCAGGAGTCTGGGCTTGAGGGTCAGGGCGATGGCGATGTCTGCCAGCTTGCGCGTGCCTTCCGGCAACTCCCCGGCGAGCTTCTCCGTGGATTCCTGCAGACCGACCAGTTCGATGAAGCGTTCCGCCTCCCTACGGTAATCCGGGCGGTTCAGAGGGCGCAGTACATCCCAGATACCGCGGCGGGCGGCGACGCCCAGCATGATGTTCTCCACCAGCGTCTTGTCGGTGAAAAGCTGTGGTATCTGGAAGGAGCGGGCAATGCCCCGCCGGGCGATGGTCCGCGGTGTCAGCCGCGTGATGCTGTTTCCCTCCAGGTAGACATGGCCGGAGTCCGGCTTCACGTACCCGGTGCACAGGTTGAGGAAGGTGGTCTTGCCCGACCCGTTGGGGCCGATGATCGCCAGCCGCTCTCCCGGATGGACGTCGACATTGACATCGTCGGCGGCACGGATGCCGCCGAAGTTCACGTGCAGGTTCTCCACCCTTAGAATCGGCTCGGTCACGATCCGCCTCCCCGCTTCAGCAATCGCTGCACCAGCCCGTAGAGGCCATTGGGCAGAAAGAAAATGACCCCGAGGAGGGCCAGCCCGACGATCATGTTCCATGTGTAGGCGGCATAACCGGCTGCCACGACCCGCACGATCTCGAAGAACAGCGCTCCGATGAAGGGGCCCACCACGCCGCCGATACCGCCAAGCACGGCAATCAGCACCAGCTGTCCGGAATGTGTCCAGTACGCGAGTTCCGGGACCACGTGGCCGACGGCAATGGCGGCCAGCGCCCCGCCGAGCCCGGCGAGGGCGGCAGAGATGGTATAGGCATACAGCAGCACACCCCATGCCGAGACCCCCAGGTACTCCAGGCGGACCTCATTGGTGTGCACTGCCTCCAGTGCCTTGCCCAGCGGGCTGGAAAGGTACCGGTGCACCAGCCAGCCAACGGCCACGAGCAGAGCGAGGGAGATGTACAGCAGCAGGCTGTCGAAGACGGTACGGTCAAGCACCGCGCCCAACACCGTGGGGGTGGCGACGCGGACCCCGTCGGTGCCGCCGGTGAGGTGATAGAGCTTTGCCAGGAGGGCGAAGACCACCATGGAAACAGCCATGTTCAGCATGGCGAAGAAGATGGCCCGGTAGCGGACCATGAACATGCCGATGAGGAAGCCGAACAGACCCGATCCGAGAGTGGCGACCAGGAGGATGAGCCCGAGATCCGTGATGCCGGTCTGGCGCAGGAGAAAGGCGGTCACGTATGCGCCGGAAGCCAGGAACACCGCATGGCCGATGGATATCATTCCGGCCCGCAACAGCAACACGACGCCCAGGGCGGCGAACCCCTGGGCGACCGCCATGATGAACACGAAGTTCAGCCAGGGGATCGCCAGCGGCAGCAGCACCGCAAGCAACAGGCCGACCGCGATCAGGGTGATGCGCATCATGGCTCAGATCCTCCGCGCCTGTACGGTGCCAAAAAGCCCGTAGGGCCGGATCAGCAGCACCACCAGCATCACCAGGTATGGCACCACGGCTTCGAAGTCCGGTGCGAAGTGTATGGCCGCCGCCCGTGACAGGCCCACGATCACTGCCGCCAGTGCCGCTCCCTCGATCTGGCCGAGGCCACCGATCGCCGCCACGGCGAAGGCGAGCACCAGGGCCTCGGCGCCAAGGCCCGGAGCGACGCCGGACGTGGGGGACGCCAGGGCACCACCCAGGGCGGCAAGGAACACGCCGACGGTAAAGGCGATGACAAAGACCCGGGTGGTGTTGATCCCCATGGTCTGGGCGATCTCGCGATCGGCGACCACCGCCACGATGAACTTGCCGATCATGGTGCGACGGATCAGCAGCCGCAGCAGGATGACGGTCACCGCCGCCATGGCAATGAGCAGAAACTGGTAGTTGAGGTAGAAGATGCCGCCGATGTCCGATACCCCGAGAAGCTGCAGCGGTGTGTCCTCGTAATGGGCCTGAACCCCGAAGACCAGTTTCTGCAGGTCCTCGAAGACCAGGAACAGGGCGAAGGTCACGAGAATCTGCAGCGCCTCCGATTTCCCATAGGTCCAACGGAGGAAATAGCGCTCAATGAACGGTCCAAGCGCCACGGCAACCAGGGCGGCGCTCAGGAATAGCGCCGGGAAGGTCAGGTACGGATGCCATCCTGCGCTTACCACCCACATGCCGATGGATACGGCCACGTAGGCGCCGATCGAGTAGAAACTGCCGTGGGCGACATTGAGAATCCGCAGGACGCTGAACACCAGCGTCAGCCCCACCGCGACGAAGAAAATCAGTGCCGCGTCGGCGAGTCCGTCGACGATCAGCAGGGCAAGGAGGTCAAGCATGCACACAGCCTCTCTTGGTTTCGGTGGGGGTGATCCACTCCCGCCCACCGGGTCCCGTTGAAAGGGGCCGGGACCGCCGGAGCACGGGTGATCCGGTGGCCCCGGACGATGGCGCTACTGATAGGAGCCGGGTTTCGGCAACTGGTCCAGGAAGTCCTGATCCAGGGACCGGATCCACGCAATGGGATCCTCGTCGACGGGTGGTGTGACCAGATCGGCGGGATAGCGGACCATTTCACCGATCACGGGATAGGGTCTGTCGTCCGCCGGGGTGGCGACACCGACGATCTGGTCCACCAGGCCGTCATTGTCTTCGCGGATGCGCAGTGTTCCGGTGAAGTTCTCCATCTCCAGGCCGGCTACCGCCTCCACGAACTCCTCCCGGGAGGGCCAGGTTCCGCCGCTGTTCTCCAGTGCCCGTTCGAAGGATTCCTTCATGGCCATGATTGAGTTGGCCATCTTGAAGGACGGAAACACGGGGTATTCGTCGTAGCGCTCATGGTAGGCCTCGACGAAGGCCTGGGTATCCGGGTTTTCCCGGGCGGTGGGCGACTGCCACCAGCCGTCGCCGAGCACCCCGACTACGGTGCCCTCCGGAAGATCCTCACCGAGCCGTTGCAGGATGGTCTCTCCCAGCGCCAGCACCACGGTGCTGCGCTGGAACAGGCCGCGCGGTTGCGCCTGCCGGACGAAGTTCTCCAGGTCCGCCCCCCAGAGGTTGGAGAAGACCACGTCGGGCCGGGCGGACACCAGGCGCGAGATCTCGGTGTGATAACTGGATGCACCCAGGCGGGGATACAACTCGGCGACGATCTCAACCTCGGGCCGGAATGTCTGCAGCGTCTCCTTGAAGATCTCGGCGGCGTCGTGGCCGAAGGCGTAATCCGGATTGATGATGGCGACACGCTCCAGGTCCGGTTTGGTTTCAAGCAGATACAGAGCGTAGGAGACGAACTCCGGGATGGTGCTGCTGTTGGTTCTATAGACGTACTCGTACTCATCCTCCAGGAACATCTGGTGCGTGTCGCAGTTCCACATCAACGTCGGTACCCGGAGCTGATCCGCAACTGGTGCCAGGGCCAGGCAGTTGGCGCTGGAAAGCGCGGCGATCATGACGTCACGGTCGGATGCCAGGCGCCGGAACTCCGTGATCACCCCGTCGGTACCCTGTGCCTCGTCCACATAGGTCGGGACGATCGGCACCCCGTCGATGCCGCCGGCCTCGTTGATCTGCTCGATGAGCAGTTCAGCGGCGTTGCGGCCGGGCATGCCGTAGGCGGCCGCCGGTCCGGACAGGAACGTGAACACACCGATCCGCAGTTCGCTGGGCCTGTCGTCGGCGGAGACCGTGGTGGCTGCACATGCCAGCAGCAGCCCCCCCAATGCCGTTCGCACTATGTCTTTCATATGTACACCCTCCGGTTGAGCTGCACCTCCCGCGGGCCGGGTCAGGGGACTCGCGCCCGTACATCCGCAATTCGGTCGGCCGGGTGCTTCCTCTGGCCGCAACACCGGGGATCCGGCAAGGCAAGCCGGACTGCCCGGCGTTGACATTGAACTCTCTATGTAAAAATAATCTGACACATCACTATCCCATCAGCAAGAGCGTGACCCTCGAGGCTGGCCGGAATTCCGCGATGGTACTGCCGCGCTGGGCCTCTGATCCGCGGTAGACTGCTGCTTTGCCCGGCACCGGGGCATCAGGCATGCTGGCGCCGGACCGGTTGCCGGTGGATACGTTCTCGTGGAGAACGCGACTACAGTGGCACAATCAGGTATGGCAACGATTACGAACATGGGGAACGACGCCGGCGGGAAGCAGCGGCCGCCGTCCTTGCGGGAACGCGCCTATGCCGCGATCAAGCAGCGGATAATAACCTTCCGGTACCAGCCCGGGCACTATCTGAACGAGACATCGGTCTCGAAGGAACTCGGGATCGGCCGCACGCCGGTGCACCAGGCGCTGAACCGGCTGATGCTGGAAGGCATGGTGGAGGTCATTCCCCGCAAGGGGGTCATCGTCAAGCCCGTCAGCCTGCACGAGGTGCTGCAGATCGTGGAGGCAAGACTCGGGATCGAGCCGTACACCGTGGCTCTCGCTGCCAAGCGCGTGCAGACCCATCACCTGGAACGCATGGAGGAGATCCTGCGGAGCGCCCGCGATTTCATGGAGGATCGGGACATCGAACGGCTGATGGAACTCGACCGGGAGTTCCACGGCACCATCGCCGCGGCGGCCGGCAACGCGGTACTGAGCGAAGTGCTGCGCAATCTTCATGACCGCTCGCTGCGCCTGTGGTTCATCTCCCTCAACGACGAGAACCACCTGCTCGGCGTGCAGGCGGAGCACCAGGAGATCCTTGACGCGGTGCGTGCCCGGGACGAGACGCTGGCCGCCGAGCGGATGACCGCCCACATTCGGGCATTCGGCGCCAACATATCGCAGCGTATCTGATACCGGCAGGTTGCTGCTGACAGGCAGGGGGCGGTTGCGGCCGGCATCGCCCAACCGCAGCACTCCCGAATCAGCCGCATACCGGCCGGCGTGGCGCTGCGGCGCCGGCCAGCTCTCCGCGGTGCGCTATCCGCCGGTGCGCAGGCAGTCCTCGATCGTTGCCGCAAGCCGCAGCAGTTGCCGGTCCCCGCCGGGGTGCCCGGTCAGCATCAGTCCCACCGGCAGGTCTCCGGGAGCGTGACAGGGAACGGTGATCGAAGGTCGGTCGAGCGTGTTCGCCAGGGAGGGGTTGCGCAGCATCAGCCGGTTGATCCGGGTGAAGTCCTCGTCCGCGTCCAGGGCCGAGATCGGTGGCGCCGTCATGGCTGTCGTTGGCGCAAGGAAGGCGTCGTACGGCCGGATTGCGGTCATGACCTCCCGTTGCAGCTCGCGGCGCAAGCCCACCAGCCGGATGTAGTCGGCGGCATCCTGCTCCGCACCGAGCCGGATCCGTCCCAGTACCCGGGGATCGTAGCGCTCGGCCTGCCCGGCCAGCAGCTCCCGGTGCCAGGCGTGCGCCTCCGCGGCGACGATGCCGCCGCAGTACATCAGCTCCGGCAGTCGCTGCAGCGCGTCGAGTCGCGCACGCGTGATGACCGCACCGGCGGCGGAGAGCGTAGTGGCGGCGCGCTCGAGGGCTGTGGCCGTCGGTGTGTCCAGGTCCTCGAGCAGGACGTTCTCGATCATCAGCAGGCGCAGGCCGCGCATCGGAATCCGGTCCAGCGGCTGCGGCGTCCCGCCCGCCATGATCGTGTCCAGCAGGTCCACGCAATCGACCGTCGGTGCCAGGGCGCCCACCGAATCGAAGCTGCTGGACAGCGGGATGGCACCGTCCAGGGGAATCCGGTGCTGCGTGGGCTTGTATCCGACGATTCCGCACAGCGCCGCGGGGATACGGCAGGAACCCCCGGTGTCGCTGCCGATGGCGCCCAGCGCCATGCCGTCGGTGACGGAGACCGCCGCCCCGGAACTGGAGCCACCCGGTAGGCGGCGGGCCTTGCGATCATGGGGATTGGCCGGGGTGCCGTAATGCGGATTGAGTCCGACGCCGGAGTAGGCGAACTCCGTCATGTTGGTGCGTCCCACCAGGACCGCGCCTGCGTTTCGCAGGCGGGAGATGGCGGCCGCATCGCGGACGGCGGGTGGACGCTCGGCGAGGACGACGGATCCGGCCAGGGTGCGGTCGCCAGCCACGTCGAACAGATCCTTCACCGATATCGGTACGCCGGCAAGGGGCGGCAGGGGTACTCCTGCCTGCCGCATGCTGTCCATCGCCTGTGCGGTGGCCAGCGCGGTTTCCCGGTAGACGCCCCGGAAGGCGAGGGATCCCTCGCCTTCCGGGGCGTCTACCGGGAAA
>SLLM01000388.1 GCA_007134055.1 Ectothiorhodospiraceae bacterium
ACGACGACGCACGTTCACGGATGAACAAATGGCTCGAATAACCTGGACCGAACCCGCACTCGCCCAGTTGGATGATATCGCCGAGTACATCGCGCTGGACAACCCGATGGCGGCCAGCAACCTGGTGCGGCGCGTTTTCGAAGCGGTCGAACAATTAGCGAATTTTCCTGAAGTCGGCCGACGGCCACCGGAATTCCCTGACTCCGCCTATCGCGAACTTGTTGTCCCTCCATGCCGTATTTTCTACCGGGCGGAGGGCGATACGGTTTTCGTGATCCACGTCATGCGGCACGAACAGGAGTTGCGGCGTTACCTGCTTGGGTAGCGCCCGGCACGCTGGTGTCGGTCGCGGCTTGCGCCGCTCCTACGGCCGGCGTCAACGATTCGTGATTACAGGATTCCCTGCATCCTGCCCCAGGCGAGGCCGAGGTATTCGTGGAAGGCGCGTTCCGTCATGCGCAGGCCGGTGGCCGACGGGCGCAGGTCGTAGATGTTCCAGCGGTCTTCGGGAGGGCGCTCGCGCGCCATGTACTCGGTGGGAGCGGGGACGGGATCGAGCCCCTGGGCGCGGAACAACGCCATGGCCCGGGGCATGTGGGACGCCGAGGTGACGAGGATGAAGGGGTCATCCCCCACGAGCTCTGCCGCCGCCTCCGCCTCGGCGTGGGTGTTGCGTGCGGCATCCAGCATGGCGATGCGCTCGGCGCCCAGCTTGCGGGCGACATCCGCGGCCGTTGCCGCCTGGGGCGCGGGCCTGCCGTTGCCGGTGGTCACCAGCGTGGACTCCGGCAGCGCCCGGTGCAGGCGCACACCCTCGGTCAGGCGTACCAGGCCCATCGCATTCAGGCGGCCGGTGGCGGGAATGGCCGGGTCCGGCACATGGCCGGCGCCGAGCACCACGACATAGGCGGCGTCTTCCGCCGAACCTGGCTCGAGGATCGCCGGATACTGCCTCTCCAGGGGCTGGAGCAGTAGCCCGGCGAAAGGCTGCCATGCCAGCAGCATTAACAGCAGCAAGGCCGTACTGCCCAGCCCCACCGCCAGGCGGCGTCTGCCGAAGAGCGTGGCCACCAGCCCGGCGAGCAACAGCAGCCCCACCATAGGCACCGGCATGAGAAACGTTGCAATGAACTGGGCCATGGTCCGTGATCCATTGGAGGCCGACCCGCGTAGACTAACGATTTCAGGGAGGTGTCTGAACCAATGGATTGCATGGCGCACCGGTTCCGCCCAACGTACAGCCCGAATCTCACAGGACGCCTTGCTGGTGACACGCAACCCCAAGGACTTCGAGGCAACGCATCCGGGCATTCGTGTTCCGTACACGCTCTAGATCGTACAGCCGCCCTGAACCACGCCTGACTCCACCTTCGCAAACTCCGGTGATAGCGCACATAACCAAGTATTCACGACGATGTTGCACTGCAACATTTCCTTTGCTATATTGCACCGCATCAAAGGCAGAACGCCTTTGCAGCATGCACGACCCAAAGGATGATTGAGATGAGCAACGAAACCGTTACCCAGATGCAGAAGCAAATTGACAGCACCTTCGGCGCCCCGGCGCGCACCTATGCCAGCATGGTTCTGGACCACTTCGAGCAGCTCAGCAACCTGCAGTTCAACGCTGCCAAGGCCTACGCTGAGAACAGCATCCAGCAGGCCCGTGCCGCGCTGGAAGTGAAGGATCCGTCCGACGTCCGCGCCTTTGTCGAGAACCAGCAGAAGGTTGCCAAGGATCTTGGCGAGCGCATCAAGGGCGATGCCGAAAAGGTCGCCTCCCTGAACCAGGCCTTTGCGCAGAACGCCCAGAAGGTCACTCAGGAGAGCGCCGAGAAGGTCACCAAGACTGCCCAGAACGGCGCCAAAACCGCGACCAAGGCTGCCAGCCAGAGCAAGTAAGCCTCAACGCTGAACGCTGTAACGAAAACGGCCACCCCTCGGGGCGGCCGTTTTATTGTGCAGGAACCTCGTAGGAGCAACGTCAGTCGCGACCTCCGGTAGGAGCGGCGCAAGCCGCGACCCTCCCTGATCCAGCCCGGCCCGCAAAGCGGCGGTCTCCGTGCGCGTTCAGCCGTTCGCGGTGCATCAAGATGCACCCTACGCCTCGGCAGAGCGCCGGTACCCGTAGGGTGCATCTCGATGCACCGTCACCCCGTCATCCCTGTCGCGGCTGACGCCGCTCCTACAAGGCCTGACGGCACCCTCGGGGGTGGGTATCGTCGATGCACCGTCACCCCTCGCGCTGGCTGATCTTCTCCCACGTATCCCGCAACGTAATCGTCCGGTTGAACACCGGCCGACCCGGGGTGCTGTCCTTGGGGTCCACGCAGAAATACCCCTCCCGCTCGAACTGGAAGCGTGCACCCGGCGCCGCCTCGGCCAGGGAGGGCTCCACCACCCCTTCGACCGTCACCAGCGAATCCGGGTTGAGATCCCGCTTCCAGTCGCCATCCGCTCCGGGGTTGGGGACGTTGAACAGTCGATCGTAGAGCCGGATGGTCGCCGGCACGCCGAGTTCGGCGGATACCCAGTGGATCACGCCCTTGACCTTGCGGCCTTCCGGGTTCGCGCCCAGGGTTTCCGGGTCGTAGGTGCACCGGAGCTCCGTGATCTCGCCGCCATCGCCGCGGATCGCCTCGTCACAGCGGATCACGTAACCATTGCGCAGCCGGACCTCGCCGCCGAGGCTCAGGCGCTTGTACTTCTTGTTGGGCGGCACTTCCATGAAGTCGTCGCGGTCGATGTAGACCTCCCGGGTAAACGTGACCGTGCGCTCGCCAAATGACTCGTCCTTCGGGTGGTTGGCCGCGGTCAGCGCCTCGCGCTCGCCCTCGGGATAGTTCTCGATCACCACCTTCAGCGGGTTCAACACCGCCATGGCACGGGGTGCGGCGGCATCGAGCGCCTCGCGCACGGAGTTCTCCAGCATGGCCATCTCCACCATGCCGTCGGATTTGGTCACGCCGATGCGCGCACAGAAATCCCGCAGCGCGTCCGGCGGGAACCCGCGCCGGCGGATACCTGCGATGGTGGGCATGCGGGGGTCGTCCCAGCCATCCACAATGCCCTGCTCCACAAGCTGCGTAAGACGCCGTTTGCTGAGCACCATGTACTCGAGGTTCAGCCGGCCGAACTCGTACTGACGGGGGCGGCTCGGAACGTCGATGTTGTCGAGGAACCAGTCGTACAGCGGCCGGTGATCCTCGAACTCCAGGGTGCAGAGCGAGTGCGTGATGCCCTCGAGGGCATCCGACAGCGTGTGGGTGAAGTCGTACATGGGGTAGATGGCCCAGGCCTCACCGGTCTGGTGGTGACTGGCGCCCTTGCGGATGCGGTAGAGCGTGGGGTCGCGCAGGTTGATGTTCGGCGACGCCATGTCGATTTTTGCGCGCAGCACGCGCGCGCCATCCTCGAACTCGCCGGCACGCA
>SLLM01000041.1 GCA_007134055.1 Ectothiorhodospiraceae bacterium
AATGATGGATGACCATCGCCGTCGCGGTATCGGCATGACCTCGCAGCGGACGCGTGAACGCCTGGTGCAGCGTCTGCGGGACGAGGGGATACGCAACGAGACGGTGCTGTCCGTCATCGGCGGTACGCCACGGCACCTGTTCGTGGATGAAGCGCTGTCGAGCCGCGCCTACGATGATACCGCGCTGCCCATCGGTGATGGTCAGACCATCTCTCAGCCCTACGTGGTGGCGCGCATGACCGAGGCGCTGATCGATGAGGGCATTCCGCAGAAGGTCCTTGAAGTCGGCACCGGCTCGGGTTACCAGGCGGCGGTGCTGGCGCAGCTTGTGCCTGAAGTCTACAGCGTCGAGCGCATCCGCAGGCTTCTGGAGCAGGCACGCAGACGGCTGCGGGAGCTGGGGTACCGCAACGTTCGGGTCCGCTTTTCCGATGGCAATGCCGGCTGGGAAGGGGACGGGCCGTTCGACGGCATCATCGTCACGGCCGCGCCTCAGGGCGTGCCGCAGGAACTGCTGGACCAGCTTGCCGATGGCGGTCGACTGATCGCGCCGGAGGGCGGACAGGGGGAGGCCCAGGAGCTGGTCTGCTACCACCGCCAGGGTGCCGACGTGACGCGCACGCGGCTCGGTCTGGTGAGCTTTGTTCCCATGCTCGGCGGCACCCAATGAACGGCCCGTTCACGCGGCTGTATCTGTTTACCCTGCGCCTGGCGGCGCACCGGCATGCGCCGCGCTACCTGGCGGGGCTGAGCTTTGCGGAGTCCTCGTTCTTCCCCATTCCACCGGATGTCATGCTCATGCCCATGGCGCTGGCGCAGCCCCGCAACGCCATGCGCTTTGCGCTGATTACCACCATCGCCTCGGTGCTCGGCGGCGTGCTCGGCTACATCATCGGCTACTTCGCCATGGAGCTGGTGGAGCCCTGGATCGTGAACGCCGGCTATGGGGGAGCGCTGGAGCAGGCCCGGGAGTGGTTTCTGATCTACGGTTTCTGGATTGTGCTCATCGCCGGGTTCTCACCGGTGCCCTACAAGGTGTTCACGCTGGCCGCCGGCGGTCTTGCCCTGCCCTTGCTGCCGTTCGTGCTGGCATCCATCGTCGGGCGTGGCAGCCGCTTCTTCCTGGTTGCTGCGCTGGTCGGCTGGGGCGGACCCAAGCTGGAACCCTACCTCAAGCAGTACATGGACTGGATCGGCTGGGCGACCGTTGCCCTGCTGGTCGTGGCGTACTTCGTCTACCTCCATTGAGCAGGGCAGCGGCCGGATGGATGAACGTGCCAGAATACCGGGAGCCTGCCGCCACCAACGGATGACGATCACGTAATGGACTTCGGGCGTTACTGGAAACTCCTGCTGCTGCCGCTCACAGTGTTGTTCGTTATCGGTTGCGCCGCTGATGGCCCGGCCCCGGTCCGCGATATCGGGGGCGGCGTGCGCGGGGACGCCCTTTATGAAGTCCAGTCCGGAGACACGCTCTACGGCATTGCTTGGGACCACGGTCTGGATCACAACGACCTGGCTGCCTGGAACGACATCGACTCGCCTGATCAGTTACGGACCGGGCAGCGGTTGCGTCTGCGGCCGCCTTCAGGGCAAACCGGGCGGGCATCACGCCCGGATTCCGCGCCATCACCTACGCCACCACAGGACGAGTCGGCACCGTCCGCGGATGAGCCCGAACGCATCGCCGAAGGTGACGCGCCCGGCGACTGGACGTGGCCAACGGACGGCGATGTGGTCGAGGGCTTCGTTCGTCAGGACGATGGCAAGCAGGGCATCAATATCGGTGGTTCCGTGGGGCAGGACGTGGTTGCGACGGCTGCGGGACGTGTGGTCTACAGCGGTTCCGGGCTGGTGGGCTACGGCAATCTGATTGTGCTCAAGCATGGTGGCGACTACCTGAGCGCGTACGGTTACAACAGTCGTCTCCTTGTCGAGGAAGGAGATGATGTGGACGCGGGCGACGTCATCGCCGAGATGGGCAATGCCAGTGGCTCCAGCGAGGCCCGCCTGCACTTCGAGCTGCGCCGGGCGGGACAGGCCGTGGACCCGGAAGACTACCTCCCTTAGCGAAACGCCGGTTCTGGCGAGAAAAATGCCTTTAAATGCGGCCATTCGCGGCGATCGAATCCTGTCGTTGCACCTGCTTTTCCATGGGCATATAGTGGATTTCGAGGGCTTGGAGAAACGCCTTGACTCGCCTTCGCAGCGGCCCTGCCATGCCCGTTGCGAACGGCGGGCGAGTGGAGGGATAGCCATGACAAAAGAAACAGTGGCAGAAGCGGCGCTGGACAACTTCGACGAAGAGTCATTGGCGACCAGCGGCGTTTCCGGAGGGGACGACATGACCATGGACGGCGCGGAAAAAGAGATCACGGACGAGCCGGGACAGGATTCCACCATTGAAGAGACCCGCTTCAGCCCGGGAGAGGGTGCCGGGGCGAGTCTTGATGCCACCCAGATCTATCTCAACGAGATCGGCTTCTCGCCGCTCCTGACCGCCGAAGAGGAAGTCTACTACTCGCGTCGTGCCCAGCGGGGCTGCGAGGACTCCCGCAGGCGCATGATCGAGAGCAACCTGCGGCTGGTGGTCAAGATCGCGCGCCGGTACATGAATCGAGGTCTGGCGTTTCTGGATCTCATCGAGGAAGGCAACCTCGGGCTTATCCGTGCGGTGGAGAAGTTTGATCCCGAACGCGGTTTCCGGTTCTCCACCTACGCCACCTGGTGGATCCGTCAGACCATCGAGCGGGCGATCATGAATCAGACCCGCACGATCCGGTTGCCCATTCATGTGATCAAGGAGATCAACCAGTGCCTGCGGACAGCCAGAAAGCTCACGCAGACGCTGGATCACGAGCCGTCAGCGGATGAAATCGCTCGTGTGCTTGATCGTCCGCTAGCCGACGTGCAGCGGATGCTCGGCCTGAACGAGGGGACTACCTCGGTGGACACGCCGATCGGCAAGGATGCGGACCGGGTGCTTCTGGATGCCATTCCGGATGAGAACAACCCTGATCCGTCCGCGCTGCTGCAGGATGGTGACGTTCTCAATCACATCGATAGCTGGCTCGCGCAACTCACCGAAAAGCAAAGGGCCGTCGTGGAACGCCGTTTTGGCCTTCATGGCCATGAGCGCTGCACGCTGGAAGAAGTGGGGCGCGACATCGGTGTTACCCGGGAGCGGGTGCGCCAGATCCAGATCGATGCGCTGCGGAAGCTGCGTGAAATGATGGAGCGGGAAGGTTTCTCCCAGGACGCCGTGTTCGGTTAAGCGGCGCCTGGTGGCATGGCGCGCCCCTGCGGGGTGCGCCATGCCAGCGACGGGTCAGCGTGAATCCGCCTCGATCATGAACAGCACTGCCGCTACCTGCCGTCCCTCGGCGGCGAGCACGTTGTAGGTGCG
>SLLM01000075.1 GCA_007134055.1 Ectothiorhodospiraceae bacterium
AAAAGCTCCTCCAGGCGATTGGTCTTGTTCTTCATGCTGGTGATCTCGACGCCGGCCCGGTCCAGGCCCTGGAAGAGCCGGCTCAGGCTCTGCTCCTTGCGGACTTCGACTTCAAGTTGTCGGGGTCCGAGGCGCTGGACGGGGAATTCGGCAAGCGCCGGTGCGCTGTCAAGTGCCTCTCGCGTGTCGAGAATGAAGGTCTGCGCGCTCAACCGGGCCAGCAGGGACTGTGTGTCGGTATGCTCGATGATCTGGCCCTCGTCGATGATGGCAATGGCGCGGCAGAGGTTCTCGGCCTCCTCGAGGTAGTGGGTCGTGAGAATGATGGTGACGCCTTCGTCCCGGTTGATCCGCTGGAGGAACTGCCACATGGAGCGACGGACCTCGATATCGACCCCGGCAGTGGGTTCGTCCAGGATCAGGAGCTTCGGGCCGTGGATCAGCGCGCGGGCGATCATAAGGCGCCGCTTCATGCCCCCGGAGAGGGTGCGGGAGACGGCGTCTCGCTTCTCCCAGAGGCTGAGCTCGCGGAGAAATCGCTCCATGCGCTGCCGGGCCTCGCGGCGGGGCATCCCGTAATAACCGGCCTGGTTGAGGACGATCTGCTCCACCGTCTCGAAGTGATTGAAATTGAACTCCTGGGGCACGAGCCCCAGAAGGCCCTTGGCTTCCCAGGGATGGCGCTCCAGGTCGTAGCCCATGACCTCGACCTCGCCGCTGGACTTGGTCACCAGCGAACTGACAATGCCGATCACCGTGGACTTTCCTGCGCCGTTCGGCCCCAGCAGGCCGAAAAAATCCCCCTGGTCGACCTCGAGATTGATATTGCGCACGGCCGTGACGCCGCCTTTGTAGGTCTTGCGAAGGTTGCGCAGTCTAAGGGCTTTCATGCTTGGCAATACCTCGGCGGTGGAGCGTTCGGGCGCAAGCGACACGGGGGCATGTCCCGCCGGCAAGGCGGTGGCCCGGGTCGCTACCTGACCATTCTCCTGCGTACCAGGCTACAGGCGGGCAGGGATGACCATTGCCCGTACATTCGAACGATCAACGACGGGACTCGGGCTCCACGCCTGCTTGCGCAGGACCGGAATACTGCCCGCATGGAGAAGCCCGCAAGTCTAACGGGGTGGCGGAATGCGGAACAAGCACTGGCGATCTTCAGGCAGGTTCCGGTGGAACGATGGACGGACGGGTACTGTCCGACTGTTGGCGAGGCGAAGCGGTCGGTTGCCCCAGGTGAAAAAATGCGCCGCGACGGGAGGTTGCTTGACACTCCGCGGCGTGGGGCTGTTAAGGTTACGCACTGTTTCGCAAACACACGGGCCAGCAATGGCCACCGAGAGGAGACTTTATACGCCATGATGCGTTTTTCCCGAATGCGCCAGATGATGGTCGCCGGCGCGGTCGCGCTGGGGCTTGCGATTGCCGGAGCTGCGAGCGCCCAGATGGGAGGCGGTCAGCCGGACCAGCAGGGCCAGGCGGAGATCCAGGAGTTGCAGCAGCGCCTGATGCAGATCCAGCAGCAGGCGGTCGAGAACAACCCGGAGCTTCAAGCCCAGGCCGATGAACTCGAAGACCTCGTGAAACGGACCATGGAAGACGCGGGCTTTGATCCCGACGGTGCCATCGCGCGGCTTGAGCAGATTCAGGAAGAGTTCCAGGACGAGAGCATTTCCGATGACGAGCGGCAGGTGATGCTCGAAGAGGCCCAGGAGATTCAGATGGATCTCCAGCAGGGTCAGCAGGCTGCGATGCAGAGCGATGAGGTGATCGACGCGCAGGAAACCTTCGAGAATAACCTGATGGATGCCATGCGGGCGGAGGATCCGGAGACGGACGATCTGCTGGCACGCTTCGAGGAGCTGCGCGCAGAGATGGAGCAGCAGTTCCAGCAGTCTCCCGCCCCGCAATAAGGGGCATAACCGCCCTTCGGGGTTGACCACAAGGCGCCGGGCCGGGGCATGACCCCGGGCCCGGCGCTTTTGTCTCGGGGCCGAACAGCGCTCCGGGTTGCGCACGGACTTCGCTATGTATCCGCTTTGTTCAGCAGCCATCGTCCGGCGAGGGCCTTCGGTACTGGACAAATAGTACGATAATGGACTAAAATCCCCCAACTCTTTTGGTTGATGCGTGACGGGAGGTTTGCATGGGTGGTCGTCTCATCGAGGGCGTCTGGTACCAGCAGGGCTATGAGCCGGACGACAAGGGCCGCTTCGTGCGCCAGGAATCCTCGTTCCGGGACTGGGTCGAGGACCGGCCCGGCGCCCGCTTCGAGCCGGAGCCCGGACGCTATCACCTGTATGTCTCCTATGCCTGTCCCTGGGCCCACCGCACCCTGATCATGCGGCGGCTCAAGGGGCTGGAGACGTCGATCCCCGTGTCCGTCGTGCACCCGCTAATGCTGGACGAGGGCTGGGAGTTCGGGGACTGGCCCGGCAGCACTCCCGACCCGATCCACAACGCGCGCTTCATGCGGGAGGTATACCTGGCCGCCGACCCCGCGTTCACCGGCCGGGTCACGGTACCGGTTCTGTGGGACCAGCGGGAGGGGACCATCGTCAGCAACGAGTCCCGGGAGATCCTGCGCATGTTCGATCATGAATGGAACCGGGTGGCGTCGGACACCACGGATTTCGCGCCGCCGGAACGGCTGACGGAGGTCGACGAGACCATCGACGCCATTTACGAGCCGGTCAACAACGGTGTCTACAAGTGCGGCTTCGCCCGGTCGCAGGAGGCCTACGAGGAGGCTGCCGACGCGCTCTACGCGGCCCTGGATCACTGGGATGGCGTGCTGGGAGGGCGTCGATTCCTGTGCGGTGACGGGATTACCGAAGCGGATATCTGCCTCTTCACCACGCTGGTACGGTTTGACGCGGTGTACTCGGTCCACTTCAAGTGCTCCGAGCGGCGCATCGCCGACTACCCGCATCTCTGGAACTACCTGAAGGATCTCTACCAGCGTGATGCGTTCGGCGAGACGACGAACCTCGACCACATTCGCAACCATTACTACCGCAGCCACGGGTTCATCAATCCCACGGGAATCGTTGCCCGCATGCCGCGAATCGATTTCAACGCCCCGCATGACCGGGATCGACTGGGACGCGGCTGACGGATAGCGTCGCTGCGTCACCCGCAGTCGCTGCTGTCGGCGCGGGCGGCCTTTTTGTCACGTATTCCGGGGCCCGCGCAGGAGATCATTCTCCGGCTCGGTGCTGACGTCCTCGACGCGGCAGGTGAGCGACCCGCGTGCGAGGCGCGCGGCCAGCAGCGTGCCGGGGGTGACACTGTCGGCGTTGCGGACCACCCGGCCGTCGGTGGTCTGCACGATGGCGTAGCCCCGCGCTACGGTCGCCAGCGGGCTGACCGCCTCCAGTGCCCGCGCGC
>SLLM01000214.1 GCA_007134055.1 Ectothiorhodospiraceae bacterium
CAGTTCCACGTCCAGTTCCAGATCGGTCAGCGGTCCGTGCAGACGCAACGGGACCGAGTTGCCCTCCAGCCACTCGAGGAGGCGCTCGCTGCCGGCCTCGAACGCCTCCACCAGCATGAGGTCGATCGTGTAGTCGAGTTCCAGCTCGTGCAGGGCGAGCTCGCCGGCCCCACGGGTCCGGAAATGTTGGGAGCGGGCACGCGCCTCGCTGTTGCGCAGTATGCCACCGGCGGCGGTGAACTCCCCTGTCATATCCGTGAACGTCGTGCTCGCCCCGTCTTCAAACGGATCCTTGTCCGCGCCGCCCAGGGCACTCGGCACCGCATCCTCCACCATGTTCTTCAGGCTGAAACCGAGAATCTCGCCCTCGGCAAACAGCAGTTCCATCCGGCCCTCGAGACTTGCCATGATGTCATCGAGGTGGAAACCGGCGAAGCCGCCGTCGAGCGTTGCGTTCAATTCGCTGTCGAGCACCGCGAGCTCGAAGAGCGTCTCCTGGACCTCACGCACATCGACATCGGCAAGCCGCAGGTCGAACCGTACCGGCTGTGGGTCCTCGTCAAGGCGCACGTCGAGGCTGCCGTGCATGCTCCCGCCGGCGAGATCGGCACGGGCGGGATCGGCGCGCAGCACCCGCCCCGTTCCCTCGACGCCCACTTGTACCGTCTCCAGGGCCAGGCCCTGCGCGGTGAGCGCATCGGCTTCCAGCTCGCCGTCCACCTGCACGCCCCCCAGTGCCGCCAGCAGGCCACGGGTGATCCGCCGGATTCGCTCCGGGTCGAGCACCTCGGGGGTGTAGCGGTCCACGGTGAGCTCGTCCAGGTGCAGGCCGAAGGCGAACCGCGGTGCGCCGCCGCGGGGCACCTCCAGGTGACCCTGGCCCGTCGTGTCATCGAGCGCCAGCGACAGATCCCCCAGGTTCAGGGCTTCGGGGCCGGCAAGGATGGAGCCGGAAAGCCGCAGCGACTGCAGGGATTGCGGGTCCTCGGTGTCGGGCTCGGTACCGGTAAGCCGCGTCAGCGTCTCCCGCAAGGCATCGTCGGCGATCTCGAAGCGGCCCATGAGTTCCGGGCTCGCGTCCCCTGCCGCCGCCTCCAGCGTGAGTTCGCCGCGCAGACTGCCGCTGACGGCGGTGAATGCGTCCAGCGCCAGGGTGCCCTCATCGAGATCAAGGATCAGTGCGCCACCCAGCGCCAGCGGCTGGGGGGATTCCGGCAGGCGCTCGGTGGCGATTTGCAGCGGCAGCTCGTCGATGGAAAACCGCCACTGGCGGAAGCCCGCCTCGGGCATCAGGCGCCCGGCCAGCGACCCATCCAGCCTGAGATCGTCACCGAACTCCCCGGTCCATTCGCCCTCCAGCGCTGCCTGACTTCCGGCAATCAGGTCGTGCAGCACCAGGTCTTCACCGGCAAGCCGCACCGCTGGTCCGGCGCCTGTGTAATCCAAGCGCAGTTCCCCGACTCGCGCACGCTCCATCCCGTCGAACTGCAGCCGACCTCCATCTTCCGCAGCGGGTGCCGACAGCGACTCCAGCAGTGGTTCCCAGTTCGCCCGCCCCTCGGCACCCCGGTAGAGGTGAATTGCGACGGATTCCGCCCGGAGGTCCTCGATGCGCAGCCGTCCCTGGAACAGAGGCCCGGTACGCACCGCGAGTTCCAGCCCGCGAACTTCCGCCAGCGCCGGGCCTTCCTCCCCGGCGGGGGCCTCGACCCGGGCCGCCGAAATGCGCAGCGTCGGGCGCGGGTAGATGTCGGCCGACAGCCCTGCCTCGAGGCTCACTGGTGCGCCCAGCGCTTCACCGAGGTACCGACTGATCGGCTCGCGATGGTTATCGGGATCGAAGAGCCAGAGGGTCACCAGCAGCGCTGCAAGCACCAGCAGGAAGAGCGCCACTATCGCCACGATGGTGCGGCGCAGGGCGATGACCAGTGTTTCTGGAAGTATTGCCATCTGAAAGAGTCGTGCCCTAACGGCGCCCGGTCCGGCCCAGGGCATGCAACTCTTCACCCACCGCGCGGCGGGCCTTCCGCTCCATGGCGTGGTAGAGCGCGATGAGTTCCCGGCCGCGAGCCGTGACCAGTGCCCCTCCCCCCTTGCGGCCACCGGACCGGCTCTCCACCACCGGGCTCTCCAGCGCCTCGTTCAGGCTGTTTATCAGCAGCCAGGCGCGGCGGTAGGACATGGCCATCGCCCGGGCGGCGGCGGAAATGGACCCCGTTCCTGCAACGGCCTCCAGGAGGCGGATCTTTCCCGGGCCCAGCCGGACGCCCCCGTCCAGGGTGAGCCGAAGACTCAGCCTCACGCCGTCACTACCGCTCCCGGCGGGCTCCGGGCGCTCGCCGCCGCCGTCGGCGGCCTGCCTGTCGTCCCACGTCACGCCGAAACCCTCCACAAGGCGATTGCACAGGAGACCTCAAGTGCAGGCGATTGTCTCACACCTTTTTGCGTTATATTCTTTCGGATATAACGGCCCTTCACCGGTCACTATAGGGAGTTCCGATATGCCGCGGCCTGCGGGCGCATTCCCGGCAGCGATCATGCTCAGCCTTTTCCTGCTGCTGTCCCCCGCAAGCGCAAGCGCGGACCGGCCCATCATTGCCGCCGCCTCGGACCTGCAGTTCGCCCTGGAGTCGGTGGCCCGGGAGTTCCAGGCAGAAACGGGCAAGCAGGTTCGACTGAACTTCGGCTCCAGCGGCAACTTCCGCCGCCAGATTGCCGAGGGGGCGCCGTTCGAACTCTACCTATCGGCAGACGAATCCTACGTCGAGGCACTGCACCGGGACGGGCATACCGAGGATGCCGGCGTGCTCTATGCCATCGGCCGCATCGCCATTATCGCGCCGACCGACGAACCGGCGCTGGTCGACGGCAGCCTCGAAGCCCTCGCCAAGGCGCTGGGCAACGGGGAGATCCGCCGCTTCGCCATCGCCAACCCGGAGCATGCCCCCTATGGTGTGGCGGCGCGGGAGGCGCTGGAATCGGCTGGCCTGTGGGAAGAGATCGAGGATCGGCTGGTATTCGGCGAAAATGTCTCCCAGGCGGCTCGGCACGCCCTCTCCGGGGAAACCCAAGGAGGCATCATCGCCTATTCCCTGGCCCTTGCCGATACCATTGGCCAGCGGGGTATCTACGCGCTGATCCCCGAGGATCAGCATCAGCCACTGCGCCAACGCATGGCCCTCATTGACGGGGCCGGAGAGACGGCGCGGGCGTTCTACGCCTACCTGCAGCGGGAACCGGCCCTGGGCATCCTTGCCGACTACGGCTTCACCCTGCCCGACGACGATTGACACGCCTTGGACTGGACCGCATTCCGACTTTCCCTGGAACTCGCCGGCTGGACCACCGCCGTGCTGCTGCCCATCGGCATCCTGACCG
>SLLM01000207.1 GCA_007134055.1 Ectothiorhodospiraceae bacterium
GGTGGCACCTGTGTCAATGTGGGCTGCGTGCCAAAGAAGGTGATGTGGAACGCGTCCCATGCCATGGACGTGGTGCAGCGGGCTGCGGATTTCGGTATCCGCGCCGGGCCGGCCACCCTGGACTGGCCGACTCTGAAGGCTCGTCGGGACGCCTACATCCAGCGCCTGAACGGCATCTATGCCGGCAATCTGGAGAAGGACGGGGTGGAGCTGATCCGGGGGCGTGGACGGCTACTGGCCCCTGGCCAGCTGGCGGTTGACGGGCGGCGCATCAAGGCGCGGCATATCGTGATTGCGACCGGCGGGAAACCCACCTGGCCGGAAATCCCCGGCGCGACGCTTGGCATTGACTCCGATGGGTTCTTCGCCCTCGAGCGGCAGCCACATCGGGTCGCCGTGGTCGGGGCGGGATACATCGCGGTGGAGCTTGCCGGTGTGCTGGCCGGTCTGGGCTCTCAGGTGTCACTTGTGGTGCGCCGGGACGGACCGCTGCGCGGCTTCGACCCGTTGCTCCGGGAGGGGCTCGTGGAGGCGTTGCCGGCGGGCGGTGTGGAACTGGTTACGGACTTCACCCCGGCATCGCTGGAAGGCGAACCAGGCCGCCTGGCGCTGCGTTCCACAACCGGCCGGACCCTGACGGGTCTGGACACCGTGATCTGGGCCATTGGCCGCCATGCCAACACCGAAGGCCTCGGTCTGGAGGCGGCAGGCGTAACCGTTGACGGGCAGGGCAATGTGCCGGCGGATGAATGGCAGTGCACCAACGTCCCGGGAATCCATGCGCTGGGCGACATCACCGGCCGGGTGCCGCTCACCCCGGTTGCCATTGCCGCCGGTCGGCGGCTCGCGGATCGCCTGTTCGGCGGCATGCCCGACAGCCGTCTGGATTACACCAACGTACCCACGGTGGTGTTCAGCCATCCGCCCATCGGTACGGTGGGGCTGACGGAAACCGAGGCGCGCCGCCTGCACGGTGACGCCGTACAGGCACACACTACCGCTTTCGTCGCCATGGACTACGCTCTTGGCGAGTACAAGCCGCGGACCCGGATGAAGCTGGTGACCCTGGGTGAGGAGCAGCGCGTTGTCGGCCTGCATGTCATCGGCACGGGCAGCGACGAGATGCTGCAGGGGTTTGCCGTGGCGGTGCGCATGGGGGCGACCAAGGCGGAATTCGACTCCACTGTCGCCATCCATCCCACAAGTGCCGAGGAGCTGGTCACCATGGCGTAGGTCGGCTGCCCGCGGAGGAGCACAACAAGAAGCGAAGTCTCATGTTGCGAATATTCGATAGTTGTCGTCCGGCACTGGCGCCGTCCGCCTGGGTGGATGCCACGGCGCTCGTGATCGGAGACGTCGAGCTGGAAGCCGACGTTTCCGTCTGGCCCATGGCGGTGGTGCGCGGGGACGTCAACCACATTCGCATCGGTGCCCGCACCAACGTGCAGGATGGCAGTGTCATCCACGTCGCCCACGAGCGTGAGGGGGTGCAGAAGGGATACCCCACCCTGATCGGCGAGGACGTCACCATCGGTCACCGGGCGCTTGTGCATGCCTGCACCATCGGCAACGCGTGCCTGATCGGCATGGCCGCGACGATCATGGACGGGGCCGTGCTCGAGGACGAGGTGATACTTGCCGCCGGGTCCCTGGTGCCCGGAGGCAGGCGCCTGGAAAGCGGCTACCTGTACGTGGGATCCCCCGCAAAGCGCCAGCGCCTTCTGACCGGGGAGGAGCGCTCGTTTCTGCGTTACTCCGCCGGGCATTACGTGAAGCTGAAGAACCGGCACCGCTACGGTCGCTGACCGCGCGGCATCCCGTTGCGGTGGTCAGTGGCGGCGCCCCAGGACCAGGGACACGAGGAACAGGATGATGAATACCACGAATAGCACCTGAGCCATCCAGGTGGCCGCGCCGGCGATTCCGGAAAATCCCAGTACCGCCGCGATGATTGCAACAATGAAGAAAACCAGCGCCCAGGAAAGCACGATGTCGGCCTCCGTCAGCCATGCCCCGGCCAGGGGACGTCCGCTCAACGATAGACCGTCCCGTCCGCTTGTCAATCCGCCTGGTGCGGGTGGTGGCGGTAACGTTGGCCCGGTAACCTGTCATGGCCCGTGAGCCTTTCCGTATCGCGGGCGTGCGGATCCCGCCGGGAAGCCGCCGTACCCTGGATCTGCCCGCTGGGCACCTGTATACCCACACGCCGCTGACGATTCCCGTCCAGGTCCTGCACGGCCGTCGGGCGGGGCCGTGCCTGGTCCTGTCCGCCGCGGTCCATGGCGACGAGATCAACGGTGTCGAGATCATCCGCCGGCTGTTGCGCCACAAGACCCTGAACCGCCTCGCCGGCACCCTGGTAGCGGTACCTATCGTCAACGTGCTGGGATTCACTGCCCGCTCGCGCTACCTCCCGGACCGGCGGGATCTCAATCGCAGCTTTCCCGGCAGCGAGCACGGCTCCATGGCTGCCCGGCTCGCGTGGCTGTACTGTGGCCAGGTGCTCTCCCACGCCACCCACGTGATCGACCTGCACACCGCGGCGGTACATCGGGACAACCTGCCGCAGATTCGCGCCGACATGGAGGATGCGGGAGACGAGGGGCTGGCGCTGGCCACCGGGCTGCCGGTGATTGTGCATTCGCCATTGATCGAGGGCAGCCTGCGCGCCGCCGCCCGGGAGCAGGGCGTGCCGGTGGTAACCTATGAGGCCGGTGAAGGTCTGCGATTCGACGAGGGCGCCATCCGCGCCGGTGTCCGCGGTGTGCTGCGGGCGATGCGGGAACTGGGCATGCTGCCCCGGGGGCGGGGTACGGCGCCGGTGGCTGCGGAGCCCCTGGTGGCGGATGCCACCGTGTGGGTGCGTGCGCCGCAGGACGGAATCCTGCGTGCCGCGGTAACACTCGGCGCACACGTGCGTCAGGGGCAGCCCATGGGCTGGGTGGCGGATCCATTCGGCGAACGGGAGACGGCAGTGGAGGCGCCGGCGGCCGGGGTGGTGATCGGTCGTACCAATCTGCCGCTGGTGCATCAGGGCGAAGCGCTGTTCCACGTTGCCCGGTTCGAGCGTGTAGGGCGCGTCGCGCGCCGCATCGAGCAGTTCAGTGAAGCGCTGGAACAGGTGGATGACGACTGGGAGGAGCCACCCATCGTCTGACGGCTGTGCGGGAACCAGTGCAGCCCGACAATACTGCCTGAAAGGTTAGTAGTGCCGAGGGTGGGCGGAACGGTGCCGCAGCCACAGGCCGGCGACGAGCAACGCCGCGCCCATGGCCGCGAACCAGTGCCAGTAGAGGAAACGAACGCGCTGCAGGCGGTAAACCGCGCCGGCACTGATCACGGGTTTCCCATGGTCGAGCAGGATCCA
>SLLM01000027.1 GCA_007134055.1 Ectothiorhodospiraceae bacterium
GTATGTTCCAGACACGGCCAACCGACTACATCCATGTAGTCGTCTCCCCGAGGGGAGAGGGGCTATTAGTCCCCCCCTGAATTTAAGCTTTTTTGCTCCCTCAACCCCTGGGGGAGAAGGGCCCTCGTTAATAACTAATGGTTTCCAGTTCGGTGTATTGGCTCAGGCTGTCGAAGTCTCGGTCGTTGTGCAACAGTGGCACGCTGTGCTCTATAGCGGTGGCGGCGATGATGCAGTCATTGGTCTTGCGGATGGTGTGGCCCTGTTTGCGCAGTTGGCGGAACAATTCGGCAGCGTGGATGAAGGTGGCTTCGTTCATCGGTAATGGTATTAGTGGCTGGAGGTGCTCACGTACTCGCCGGTATTGTGCGTCGTCACGGATCCCTTGCAGGATCTCGGTGAGGATGATGCCGCAAAGGGCGATATCGCCGCCATCGAGGATGGTTTGTTCCAGGTGCTGTACCTGAGGGGTGTCCCGTCCGGCGAAGAAGTCGATCCAGACGCTGGTATCGACCAGCATCATGTCTGCTCATCCTCGGGAATGTCGGTGCGCATGGCATCGAGGTCGCCTTCCCAGGTGATCTTTCCTTTCAGAGTGAGCAGCTTCTTTTGCTGTTCGTGGCGAACGAGTTCGCGCAGGGCGAAGGCGACCAGCTCGCGACGGGTTTTGAGGCCTGTGAGTTTCAGACCTGCGTCAACCAAGTGGGTATCTAGGACGATATTGGTACGGGTGGTGTGGTTGTCGGTATGCATGGCCAGCTCTCCTGAATGTCATACACACATTATACAGAATGATGTGTATTCCGCTATCCGTGCCCGTTTGCGGTGTAGATCTGCCCTTCCAGCTCGCGGATGGCCGCTTCGTAGCCGGTTTTGCCACCGAATAGCTGGACGATCTCCATCGGGGTGCCGTATTCGTTGAGCGGCGGCACCTTGAGGACACTGGTCTGTTCGAGGTTTTCGATCCCTTCGTCGGCATATTTATCCAGCAGGGATTCGAGCACCAAACGGGCCTTGTCTTCGTATTTGACGAAGTAGTTGCGCTTGCGTACCTTCTCGGCGCGCTCACGGCGGGTGAGGGGCGGCTGGCCGTAGGCGATGTGACAGATGAGGTCGAAGGGGTCGAGATCCTTGCCGACTTCCTCGTAGAGGGCCTCCCAGAAGACGCCCAGCTTTTCCAGCTCTTCGACTACCCGCTTCTTCTTGCCAGCGCTGGTCCAGCTTTCCAGAAAGGCATCCAGGGAGCTGTAGGCCTTTTTGACGCTGTTGCGGGTGTAGTCTTTGAGGGATTCGGTAATGAGTTTGCCGTCGTTGCCGTAGTATTGCACCCGCTCGGCGATCACATGCACCGCGACGTCGTTGATCACGTATTTGACCGGTTTGCCGCCACCCCCACCTTCGCCAGTATCGTCCTGCCAGTCTGTTTGGCTGAGGTCGTCGCCGGTTCCCCGGATCTCATCACTAAGGTTTTGCTCGTCGAACGCTTCCGGCGGAACGGGATCGCCATCCGCGCCCGGCTGGTAGACCTGCACCGGCTCGCCGTCGAAGTCGGGATCGGCGAACAGCTCGGTGGCCTTCTTGAAGTCGATGATGGTGAACCAGAGCTTGCCGTAGGCCTCGTTGATGCGGGTGCCACGCCCGACGATCTGCTTGAACTCGGTCATCGAGCGGATGGACTGGTCGAGCACGATGAGCTTGCAGGTCTGGGCGTCGACACCGGTGGTCATCAGCTTGGAGGTGCAGGCGATGACCGGGTATTTCTCCCTGGGGTCGATGAAGTTCTCGAGTTCGGCCTTGCCCTCCTGTTCGTCGCCGGTGATGCGCATGACGTATTTGGGGTTTTGGCTGACCAGATCGGCGTTTTCATTGACCAGGGCCTGGCGCATGCGCTCGGCATGGTCGATGTTCTCGCAGAACACGATGGTCTTGTCGAAGCGGTTGGTACCCGTGAGGTAACGGGTGATGGTGCGTGCCACCGTTTGAGTGCGTTGTTCCAGGATCAGGGTCCTGTCGAAGTCCTTCTGGTTGTAGATGCGGTCTTCAACCAATTCTCCGTGTTTGTCCTTTTTGCCCCGCTCTGGCCGCCAGCCGAAGAGGTCCTTGTCCAGCTCGATACGCACGACCTTGTAGGGGGCGAGGAAGCCATCCTCGATCCCCTGCTTGAGGGTGTAGGAGTAGACCGGCTCGCCAAAGTAGTGGATGTTGGAGACCTCGTTGGTCTCCTTGGGGGTGGCGGTCATGCCGATGTGGGTGGCGGAGGAGAAGTAGCTGAGGATTTGGTGCCAGGCCTTTTCTTCATCGGCGCTGCCACGGTGACACTCGTCTACCACCACCAGATCGAAGAAATCGGGGGAGAATTGCTTGTAGATATTCTTCTCCTCCTCTGTGCCGCTCACGGCCTGATAGAGGGAGAGGTAGATCTCGTAGGACTTTTCGACGGTACGGTTGGTGATCTTGGTCATCGCCGTACCGAAGGGCTTGAAGTCATTACTCTTGGTCTGATCGACCAGGATGTTACGGTCGGCGAGGAAGAGGATGCGTTTTTTACTGCCGGATTTCCACAGCCGCCAGATGATCTGAAAGGCGGTGTAGGTCTTGCCGGTACCAGTGGCCATTACCAGCAGGATGCGTTGCTGGCCCCTGGCAATGGCCTCAATGGTGCGGTTGATGGCGTTGAGCTGGTAGTAGCGGGGAGACTTGCCGCTGCCATCAAAGTAGTAGTCCTGTGACACCAGCTCCTGGGCCGGTTGTTCTGTGATGCCTTTGTAGGCGCAATATTTATCCCAGAGTTCAGCCGGTGAGGGGAAATCTTCCAGTGCGATCTCGGTCTCCACTGGGCCGTCCGTAACGGTGCGGTCATGGAACAGGAAGCCATCGCCGTTGGAGCTGAATACAAAGGGCAGGTCACCGTGCATCTCGCTGTAGCCGAGTGCCTGCTGCATGCCATCGCCGAGGGCATGGTTGTTGTCCTTGGCCTCGATGACGGCGATGGGGATGTTGGGTTTGTGATAGAGGATATAGTCGGCCTTCCTGGCCCCGGCACGCTTGTGCTTCTTGCCTCGCACCAGAATCTTGCCGTGGGTGATCTGAACCTCTTCCATGATCTGGATCTGGCGATCCCAACCTGCCTGCTCCAGAGCGGGGGTGATGAACTTGGTGCGGATGTCCGTTTCTGTCAGTTTCTTTTTATCCATCACCTGCGGCCAACTTGCTGCTTCCTCCTGAAGTATTACACCCGGTTAGACCGGTAACAACCTATTTTCCCTGCAAGCGCTGTTCACAATACCCCTGATCACTCCACGGTTACCGACTTTGCCAGGTTGCGTGGTTGGTCTACGTCGGTGCCCTTGAGCA
>SLLM01000256.1 GCA_007134055.1 Ectothiorhodospiraceae bacterium
AGAGGGTTATGAGCAAGAAGGCAGCACGTATGCGGCGCGCCCGTCGCGCCCGGATGAAGATCCGCGAGCTGGGCGATGTGCGGTTGACCGTTCATCGGACGCCGCGTCATATCTATGCCCAGGTCACGGCCCCGGACGGCAGCCGGACCCTGGCCCAGGCGAGCACGCTTGACAAGGATCTGCGGGCCAGGCTGAACAGCACCGGCAACGCCGACGCCGCCAGCGAGGTGGGCAGGCTCATCGCCGAGCGCGCCCGTGCCGCCGGAGTCGATCGGGTGGCGTTCGACCGCGCCGGCTATCGGTATCATGGCCGCGTGCGCGCGCTGGCGGATGCCGCCCGCGAAGGCGGACTGCAGTTCTAACCGGAGGCGAGTGGAACCATGGCAATGAGTGATAGCAGCAGCGACGGCCTCCAGGAGAAGCTGATCACGGTCAACCGGGTCGCCAAGGTGGTCAAGGGCGGCCGCCAGTTCGGCTTCACCGCGCTTACCGTGGTGGGTGATGGCAACGGCCGGGTCGGTTTTGGCTACGGCAAGGCCCGGGAAGTACCCGCCGCCATCCAGAAGGCGATGGAGAAGGCGCGGAACAGCATGGTGACGGTAAAGCTGGCCGGCAACACCCTGCAGTATCCGCTGACCGCTGGGCACGGCGCCAGCAAGGTGTTCATGCAGCCGGCTTCTGAGGGTACCGGCATCATTGCCGGGGGCGCGATGCGGGCGGTGTTCGAGGTTCTCGGCGTGCACGATGTTCTGGCCAAGAGCATCGGCTCCCGCAACCCCATCAACGTTGTTCGGGCCACCATCCGCGGCCTGAGCGAAATGCGTTCACCGGACGAGGTTGCCGCCCGTCGCGGCAAGCGGGCCGAAGAGATTACGGGCTAAGCCATGGGCAAGAACAAGCAGCTTAAGGTAACCCTGACCCGCAGCTTTCACGGACGTCTTGCAAGCCACAAGGCCTGCGTCGCCGGTCTGGGTCTGCGGAGAATGCATCAGAGCGTGACGGTGATTGATACCCCGGAGAACCGGGGCATGATCAACAAGGTCTCGTACATGCTCTCTGTCGAGGAAGTCTAGCCATGCGTCTGAATCTGTTGAAACCTGCCGACGGCAGCCGGCCGGAGCGCAAGCGCGTCGGGCGCGGCATCGGTTCCGGCCTGGGCAAGACCGCCGGGCGCGGCCACAAGGGGCAGAAGGCCCGTTCCGGTGGCTTCACCAAGGTCGGTTTCGAGGGCGGCCAGATGCCCCTGCAGCGGCGGGTGCCGAAGTTCGGTTTCAAGTCCCGCAAGTCCCTGGTGACCGCGGAGGTGCGCCTGAGCGAACTCGCGAAGGTGGAAGGTGACGAGGTGAACCTCGACAGCCTGAAGGCGGCGGATGTGATCCCCGTCCGGACGCGGTATGCCCGGATCATGCTCTCCGGTTCCGTCGATCGCCCGGTGAAGGTGAAGGGCGTACGGGTGACCAAGGGGGCCCGGGCGGCGATCGAGCAGGCCGGCGGAACGGTCGAGGAATAACCGTATATGGCCTCTCTCGGCGGTCTAACGAAGCTCACGGAAGTCAGGCAACGTCTGCTTTTCGTGCTTCTGGCGCTGATCATTTTCCGGATCGGGACGCACATCACCATTCCGGGTGTGAATGCGGACGCCGTGGCGGATATGTTCGACCAGGACCAGGGCATCCTGGACATGTTCAACATGTTCTCCGGTGGTGCGCTGGAGCGGCTGAGCATTTTCGCCATCGGCATCATGCCCTATATCTCGTCGGCCATTATCATGCAGCTGCTGACCGCGGTGGTTCCCACCCTGGAGCGGTTGAAGAAGGAAGGCGAGGCCGGCCGCCGCAAGATCACGCAGTACACCCGGTACGGCGCCCTCGGGCTCGCCCTGGTGCAGGGCATCGGCGTCAGCGTTGCGTTGCAGCGCCAGGGGCTGACGCTCACCCCCGGCGCGGACTTCGACTGGGCGTTCACCTTCACCGCCACCGTGACCCTTGCCACCGGAACCATGTTCCTGATGTGGCTGGGCGAACAGATCACGGAGCGGGGTATCGGCAACGGCATCTCCATCATCATCTTCGCCGGGATCGTCGCGGGCCTGCCCAGCGCGATTGGCGGTACCCTGGAGCTGAACCGCCAGGGCGAGCTCGCCACCCTGCTGGTGATTGCGCTCTTCGTCGGCGTCCTGGCGGTAACCGCCTTCGTGGTGTTCGTCGAGCGCGGACAGCGGCGGATCACGGTCAACTACGCCAAGCGCCAGCAGGGGCGCAAGATGTTCGCCGCCCAGAGCACGCATCTGCCGCTGAAGCTCAACATGGCCGGAGTGATCCCGCCCATCTTCGCGTCCAGCATCATCCTGTTTCCGGCGACCATGGGAACCTGGGTGGGTGACCCGGAGACCGGTGGCCTGATGACGCACATCGCGAACACGCTGCGACCGGGGCAGCCGCTGTACGTGCTCTTCTACGCGCTGGCGATCATCTTCTTCTGCTTCTTCTACACGGCGCTGGTGTTCAATGCCCGGGATACGGCCGACAACCTGAAGAAGTCCGGCGCCTTCATCCCGGGGATCCGTCCGGGACAGCAGACCGCCAAGTACATCGATGGCGTGATGACGCGCCTGACCGCGGTTGGGGCGATCTACATCACTGCGGTGTGTCTGCTGCCGGAGTTCCTCATCCTGGCCTGGAACGTGCCGTTCTACTTCGGCGGCACTTCGCTGCTGATCATCGTCATCGTGGTGATGGACTTCATGTCCCAGCTGCAGTCGCACCTGGTATCCCATCAGTACGAGCCGCTGATGAAGAAGGCCAACCTGAAGAGCTGGGGAAGGAGCGGCGTACCGCGCTAGACCGCTCGTCCGGCGCCTCGCAGGCGGGAAAGCTTCATGGAGGGTGCGTCGGCGGTTCGAGTCTGCTACCATACCGCGCCCTCAAGAGCGCAACGTCAGTCCCGGGGCCGCGTGAACGCCTCCGCCGGGGCATTAACGGAGAACGGAGATGAAAGTACGCGCTTCGGTGAAGAAGATCTGCCGGAACTGCAAGATCATCCGACGCGGGGGCGTCGTGCGGGTCATCTGCACCGACGCACGCCACAAGCAGCGCCAGGGGTGAGTTTCCCCGCTGCCGGGTCTTGAACGGCAACTTATTGTTTCGCTACAATCGCGGATTTTCCGCACAGTTTGGGAGATGTGTTCATGGCGCGGATTGCAGGCGTCAACGTACCGGATAACAAGCACGCAGTCATCGCGTTGACCACCATCTACGGGGTCGGCCGGACGACGGCGGCGCGCATTTGTGACGAGGCCGGTATCCCCCGGGAGCGCAAGATCTCCGAGCTCGACGATCAGGAAATCGAGCGGATGCGTACGGAAATCGGCAAGTATCTGGTCGAGGGTGACCTGCGTCGCAAGGTGGCGATGGACATCAAGCGGCTGACGGATCTCGGCAGCTATCGGGGCATCCGGCATCGCCGGGGGCTGCCGGTACGCGGCCAGCAGACCCGCACCAACGCTCGGACCCGCAAGGGCCCCCGTCGGGCGGTTCGCAAGTAGGACGGATTTCGCGCGCCGGGTTCCGGCCGCGCACCAACAACACTAGGATCATCGCAATGGCGAAAGGTGCGACCCGCACGCGCAAGCGTGTCAGCAGAACCGTTGTTGATGGCATTGCCCACATCAATGCCACGTTCAACAACACCATGATCATGATCACGGACCGGCAGGGCAATGCCCTCTCCTGGGCAAGTTCCGGCGGCAGTGGATTCCGCGGATCCCGCAAGAGCACGCCGTTCGCGGCGCAGGTGGCATCCGATCGCGCCTGCCAGGCGGCGAAGGAATACGGCCTGAAGAACCTGGAGGTTCGGGTCAAGGGGCCGGGACCGGGGCGTGAGTCCGCCGTGCGGGCTCTCAATAACGCAGGCCTGAAGATCACCAACATCGCCGACGTGACGCCGATCCCCCATAACGGGTGCCGGCCGCCGAAGAAGCGTCGCGTCTGACGGATTGGAGCGGAAGTAATGGCAAGGTATATCGGTCCGAAGTGCAAGCTGGCCCGCCGCGAGGGAACCGACCTGTTCCTCAAGAGCGGCATGCGTCCGCTCGAGAGCAAGTGCAAGCTGGATACGCCGCCGGGTCAGCATGGCCAGCGCCGTACCCGGGTCTCCGATTACGGGCTGCAGCTGCGTGAAAAGCAGAAGCTGCGCCGTATCTACGGCATCCTGGAGCGCCAGTTCCGCAACTACTACAAGACGGCCGCCCGCCTCAAGGGTTCCACGGGCGAGAATCTGTTGCAGCTGCTGGAGTCCCGGCTGGACAACGTCGTCTGGCGGATGGGTTTTGGCACGACCCGCGCCGAAGCGCGCCAGCTCGTGTCCCACCGCGGCGTGCTGGTGAATGGCCGGACCGTGAATATCCCCTCCTACCAGGTGGCGCCGGGTGACGAGGTCTCCGTCCGGGAGAAGGCGCGCAAGCAGTCCCGTATCCAGGGCGCACTTGAGCTGGCACAGCAGAACGGATTCGTCGACTGGGTGGAAGTGGATCCGAAGCAGTTCCAGGGGACCTTCAAGGCCAGGCCGGAGCGGGCGGAACTATCCGCGGAGATCAACGAGCACCTGGTGGTCGAGCTTTACTCCAAGTAGATCGTCGACGCAGCCATATCCTCAGAGGAAGTGCGAATGCAGGCTCAGTTCAAAGATTTTCTCAAGCCGCGTGTCGTCGATGTCAGTACGCAGGACGCGCGTCGGGCCCGTATCACCGTGGAGCCGCTGGAACGCGGCTTTGGTCATACTCTCGGCAACGCGCTGCGCCGTATCCTGCTTTCCTCCATGCCGGGCTTTGCGGTGGTGGAAGCGGAAATCGACGACGTGCTTCATGAGTACACCGCACTGGAAGGCGTTCAGGAGGATGTGGTCGATATTCTCCTGAACCTGAAGCAGCTGGCCGTCCGCCTGCACGGCAAGGACGAGGCACTGCTCAAGCTCTCGAAGAAGGGTCCGGGCGTGGTCACCGCCGCCGACGTGGAGGCGGACCACACCGTCGAGATCAAGAACCCGGATCTGGTGATCGCCCACCTCACGAAAAGCGGCGAGCTGAACATGCGGCTGCGGGTGGTCAAGGGCCGGGGCTACGAGGCCGTGACCCAGCGGGCGCAGGACGAGGAGCGGCCCATCGGTCGTCTGCAGCTGGATGCGAGTTTCAGCCCGGTGCGGCGGGTTTCCTACTCGGTGGAAAGCGCCCGTGTGGAACAGCGGACCGACCTGGACAAGCTGGTGCTGGAGATCGAGACCAATGGCGTCATCGACCCGGAGGAAGCCCTGCGCTTCGCCGCCGGGCTGCTGCAGGACCAGTTCAGTGTGTTCGTCTCGCTTGAAGGCGGCGAGGATTTCTTCGAGCCTGATATGCGCGAACCGGAGGTGGACCCGGTCCTGCTTCGCCCCATCGACGACCTGGAGCTCACCGTGCGTTCCGCCAATTGCCTCAAGGCGGAGAGCATCCACTACGTGGGCGATCTGGTTCAGCGTACCGAGGTGGAACTGCTGAAGACCCCGAATCTCGGCAAGAAGTCGCTCACCGAAATCAAGGAAGTGCTTGCCTCCCATGGGCTGTCCCTGGGCATGCGGCTGGATGAGTGGCCGCCGGCCTCACTGAGTGAGCGAGAGAACATCGCCGGGTAGACGCAATCTGCATCTCCCCGGCCTATCGATGGAAAGGTACAGACCATGCGTCATCGAAAGTCCGGCCGTAAACTGAATCGAAACAGCAGTCACCGGCAGGCCATGTTCCGGAACATGGCGGCGTCGCTGTTTACCCATGAAGCGATCAGGACCACGTTGCCGAAGGCAAAGGAACTGCGCCGCGTTGCCGAGCCCATGATCACCATGGCGAAGGAGGACAGCGTCGCGCGTCGCCGGGTGGTGTTCTCCCGTTTGCGGGACAAGCAGGCCGTGGGCAAGCTGTTCGCCGAACTCGGCCCCCGCTACCAGGCGCGTCCCGGCGGCTACCTGCGGATCCTCAAGTGCGGCTTCCGCTCGGGCGATAATGCGCCGATGGCCTACGTGGAACTGGTGGATCGGCCAGCTGCGGCTCCGGAGGAACCCAGGGAAGAGGTGACGGAGACCGAGACAGAGACAGAAACCGAGGTGACATCCGGGAACAACAACGAAGAAGCGGCGGCCCGATAGGAGAGCCGACGTTTCGGTCACCTGGAACCGGGCCGCGGGCCCGGTTTTTTTTGGCAGGGAGACTGTCGCGACATCTGGAGGGCAGGCTCGATGATCGTGCTGTTCACGGACTTCGGACTTCGCGGTCCCTACGTGGGCCAGATGAAGGCACGAATTCTTGCTGCGGCGCCGGATGTGCCCGTGGTCGACCTGCTCCATGATGCTCCCGTGATGGATCCCCGTGCCTCCAGCTATCTGGTGGAGCCGTTCGTGCGTCAGTTACCCTCCGGTAGCGTGGTGCTCGCGGTGGTGGATCCCGGTGTCGGTACCGGCGAGCGCGACGGAGCCGTGCTTTACGCCGACGGCCGCTGGTTCGTGGGCCCGGACAACGGCCTGTTCGAGTTCGTCCAGCGCCGGGCCGCAATGGTGCGGCGCTGGCGGTTGCCGGATCCGGATGCGCGGGTCAGTCCCACGTTTCACGGCCGTGATGTGTTTGCCCAGGTCGCGGCGTCCCTCTACCTCAACGGTGCAGCCGGCAACTGGGACGAACGCCCCGGGCCGCGCTTCGACTGGGGCGACGATACTCCTTTCGTGCTCTACATTGATGAATACGGCAACGCCATCACCGGAATCCGGGGAGAGATGCTGGCGGATTCCGCTGTTCTTGAAGTGGCAGAGCAACCCCTGCATCACGGCCCCACCTTCGGTCGGGTTCCCGTGGGCAGCGGCTTCTGGTACCGGAATTCCTCGGGGCTGGTGGAGGTCGCTGTCAATCAGGGCAGTGCGGCCGCTGTCTTCGGATTGGCCCGCGGCAGCCGGGTGCGCCTGGTGCGGACGTGAACCGGCCGTTCCCCGCTACCGGACGCGGAGGTCCCAGGAGGTCCCCATGAAAATCAGTATCGATGTTGAGGCCACGCCGGAAGAGCTCCGCCGTTTCATCGGCCTGCCGGATCTGCAGCCGTTGCAGGAGGAAATGCTCGAGGCCATCCGTGCACGCATGAACGAGGGCCGGGATGGCTACGACCCGCTCACCCTGATGCGTCCCTTCCTGCCCGCTGCCTATCAGAACATGGACGCCATGCAGAAGCTGTTCTGGGAGGCGCTCCGGCAGGGCGGCAAGGCGTCGTCCGGGACCGGGGAGCAACAGGAGCCGGGGGGCGGCGGCAAATCGTGACGCGGGTCACGCCTGTCACCAGTCGGCGGGTCTGTTACAATACGGCGCCCGTGGGCGTTGCACTGCAACATCGGACGGGCGAAGGCCGACTGAACCGGTCCGGCGGGCGCAGGCCCGGGCAACCTATCGAGGAGAGTACCGATGAAAGCACCTGTACGCGTAGCCGTTACCGGGGCAGCGGGGCAGATCGGCTACAGCCTGCTGTTCCGTATTGCATCCGGCGACATGCTGGGCAAGGACCAGCCGGTCATTCTGCAACTCCTGGAGATTACACCGGCGCTGGAGGCCCTGGGCGGCGTGGTGATGGAGCTGGAGGACTGCGCTTTTCCGCTGCTTGCAGGTGTGACGATCAGTGACAAGGCGGAGCAGGCGTTCGACAACGTGGACTACGCCCTGCTGGTCGGCGCCCGTCCCCGGGGGCCGGGAATGGAGCGCAAGGACCTGCTGGAGGCGAATGCCGCCATCTTCTCCGTCCAGGGCAAGGCACTGAACGATGCCGCCAGCCGTGATGTGCGCGTGCTGGTGGTGGGCAACCCGGCGAACACCAACGCGCTGATTGCCCAGAAAAATGCGCCGGATCTCGATCCGGGCCGGTTCACCGCCATGACGCGCCTGGATCACAACCGTGCGGTGGCGCAGCTTGCCAACCGGACGGGCGCCCATACTACGGATGTAACCCGCATGATCATCTGGGGCAATCACTCCGCCACCCAGTATCCGGATATCAGCCATGCGCTGGTCAAGGGGGAGGCCGCCGCGGACAAGGTGGACCGCCAGTGGTACGAGAACGAGTTCATCTCCACGGTCCAGCAGCGCGGCGCCGCCATCATCAAGGCCCGGGGCGCTTCCAGCGCCGCATCCGCCGCCAGTTCCGCCGTGGACCACATGCGCCTGTGGGCGCTCGGCACCGCCGAGGGTGACTGGACCAGCATGGGGATTACCTCCGATGGTAGCTACGGCATCGCCGAAGGGCTGATCTATTCCTTCCCCGTCACCTGCAGGGACGGCACGTACGAGATTGTCCAGGGCCTGGAGATCGACTCCTTCAGCCGCGAGAAGATGCAGGCCACGGAAACCGAGCTCAGCGAAGAGCGCGAAGCCGTCAAGCACCTCCTGCCGTAACCGTATCGGCGGAGTGGCTGTCGGCTATCCTGGCGTGCGGCGGCAGGTATCGGCGGGCGTCCGCCCGAGGGGTGTGGAATCGCCGGTACGTGTCCTGGCGGCCTTTGGCCGCCCTGGTATGTGCCGCTTCGCGCCACAAACCCTACGGGGCGCGGAGCGGCTGTAGGGTATCCTGGCGCGCAGCGGCAGGTACCATCGGGCAGCGCCCGGGAAATGCGGCATTGCCGTTTCGGTGAATCTCCCTCACTTCGTACCGAACATGCGATCCCCGGCATCTCCCAGGCCGGGGACGATGTAGGCCTTCTCGTTCAGACCGTCATCGATGGCCGCGGTGTAGACGGGGACATCCGGGTGGGTGGTGTGGAACGTCTCGATGCCTTCCGGCGCCGCCAGCAGGCAAAGGAAGCGGATGTCTCCGGCGCCCGCGTCCTTCAGCCTGGTGACCGCCGCACTGGCCGAATGCCCGGTGGCAAGCATCGGATCCACCACGATCACCAGGCGCTGTTCCAGGTGCGACGGCACCTTGAAATAGTATTCCACGGCGTCCAGGGTTTCCGGATCCCGGTACAGGCCGATGTGGCCGACGCGGGCCGAGGGGACCAGATCCAGCATGCCGTCGAGCAATCCCGTGCCCGCCCGCAGGATGGATACGAAACAAAGCTTTCGCCCGGCGAGTCGTGGTGCTTGCATGGCCTGCAGCGGCGTCTCGATGGCTACCGGAGCCAGGGGCAGGTCGCGGGTCACCTCATAGCACAGGAGCAGCGCGGTTTCCCGCAGAATGGCGCGGAAACTGGCAGTCGAGGTGTGCTTTTCCCGGAGAAGGGTGAGCTTGTGCTGTACCAGGGGGTGATCGATGACATGGGTCCGTGCGGTCATGGTCTCTCCGGTTTCCAGCCCGTGTTTGCGAATCGTCAGCTCTCTGTGCCCGTTGCCGGTTGGGGCACGTGTTGCGTGCGCGCCGGCGCTCCCCGACTACCCGGTCCTGCGTTGCTCGCCCCGTTCCAGCATCGGTGCCAGGTAGCGGCCGGTGTGGGAGGCGGGCACTTGCGCCACTCCTTCCGGGGTGCCGGTGGCCACGATCCGCCCGCCGCCGGTGCCGCCTTCCGGACCCAGGTCGATGATCCAGTCCGCAGTCTTGATCACGTCCAGGTTATGCTCGATTACCACCACGGTGTTGCCGTGATCCCGAAGCCGATGCAGCACTCCGAGCAGCTGTTCGATGTCGTGGAAATGCAGTCCGGTGGTGGGCTCGTCCAGGATGTACAGGGTGCGGCCGGTATCCCGCCGCGAGAGTTCCCGTGCGAGTTTCACGCGCTGCGCCTCGCCCCCGGAGAGGGTGGTGGCGTTCTGCCCCAGCCGGACGTACCCCAGCCCCACGTCCATCAGCGTCTCGAGCTTGCGCCGCAGTACCGGCACCGGCTCGAACAGGGGCAGGGCGTCCTCCACCGTGAGTTCCAGGACCTGGTGTATGTTGAGCCCCTTGTACTTCACTTCCAGGGTTTCCCGGTTGTACCGCTTGCCCAGGCAGACGTCGCAGGGCACGTGGATGTCCGGCAGGAAGTGCATTTCCACCCGGGTCACCCCGTCACCCTGACAGGCCTCGCAGCGGCCACCCTTGACGTTGAAGCTGAAACGCCCCGGCGAATAACCCCGGGCCCGGGCTTCCTGGGTCCCGGCGAACAGTTCCCGTACACCGGTGAACAGTCCCGTGTAGGTAGCCGGATTGGAACGCGGCGTCTTGCCGATGGGGCTCTGGTCTATATCCACGACCTTGTCGAACAGCTCCATGCCCTCAATGGCATCGCACTCCGCCGGGTCCACGGCGGCCCCGTTCAGGCTGCGTGCCGCGGCCTTGTAGAGAGTCTCGTTGATCAGTGTCGACTTGCCGGACCCGGAGACGCCAGTGACGCAGATCATGAGACCGGCGGGCACGGTTACATCGACCTGCTGCAGGTTGTGTCCGCGGGCGCCGCGGATGGTGAGTATCCGGTCCGGGTCCGCCTTGATCCGGGATTCCGGTAACGGGATGCTGCGGTGCCCGGCAAGGTACTGTCCGGTGAGGGATTCGGTGGTACGGGCGATCCGGAGCGGGGTGCCCTGCGCCACGACACGCCCGCCCCGGGCCCCGGCACCGGGGCCCATGTCGACGACGTGGTCCGCGGCCCGGATCGCCTCCTCGTCGTGTTCCACCACGATAACGGTGTTGCCCATGTCACGCAGCCGCGTGAGGGTGGCAAGCAGACGGTCGTTGTCCCGCTGGTGCAGGCCGATGGATGGTTCGTCCAGTACGTACATGACCCCGACCAGACCGGCGCCTATCTGGCTTGCCAGCCGGATCCGCTGCGCTTCGCCACCGGACAGGGTGCCGGCGCCGCGATCCAGGGTGAGGTATTCCAGTCCGACGTTGAGCAGGAACTGCAACCGGGTCCGGATCTCCTGTACGACGCGAGCAGCGATCTCGGCCCGCGCGCCCTCCAGCTGCAGCGCGTCGAAATACGCCTGGCACTCGCCGACCGGCAGGGCGGCCACGTCCGCAAGCCGCAAATCCCCTACGAAGACGTTGCGTGCTGCCCGGTTGAGCCGCGTGCCCTGGCAGTCGGGGCAGACGCGGCTGCTGATGTAGCGGCCCAGCTCCTCGCGCACGATGTTGGAGTCCGTTTCCCGGTAGCGACGCTCCATGCTGGGAATGATGCCCTCGAACGGATGCTCCCGCTGACTGCTGCCGCCATCTCCCCGCAGGTAACTGAAACGTATGACATCGTCGCCACTGCCGTGAAGGAGCACCTGCCGGATCTCCTCCGACAGATCCCGGTAGGGGGTCTCCGGGTCGAAGCCGAAGTGCCGGGCCAAAGACTGGATCATTCGGAAGTAGTAGGCGTTGCGTCGATCCCAGCCCCGAATGGCACCGCCGGCCAGGCTGATACTTTCGTTCGTGATCAGTCGTTCGGGATCGAAGAACTGTGTCACCCCCAGACCATCACACGTCGTGCAGGCGCCATGGGGGCTGTTGAAGGAGAATAGCCGCGGTTCGAGACGGGTCAGGGAATAGCCGCAATGGGGGCAGGCGTAGCGGGAAGAGAAGGCCACCGGCTCCCGATCGGGCTCGTCCATCCAGGCGAGCCGCAGTGTGCCGTCGCCCAGCCCGAGGGCCGTTTCCACGGAGTCCGCCAGGCGTCCCGCCACGTCCGGGCGGACGCGGAAGCGATCCACCACGGCCTCGATGCTGTGATGGTGGCGGCCGTCCAGGGCCGGTGCCTCGTCCAGGTCCACGACCCGGCCGTCGATCCGCGCCCGCACCAGCCCCTGGGAGCGCAGTTCCTGCAATACCTGATGGTGTTCGCCCTTGCGATCGTCCACCACCGGGGCCAGCAGCATGACGCGGCTGCCCTCCGGCAGGGCCAGTACGTGGTCGACGATCTGGCTTACGGTCTGGGCATTCAGGGCCACCCCGTGATCCGGGCAGTGGGGGATGCCAGCCCGGGCGTAGAGAAGGCGGAGGTAGTCGTGGATCTCCGTGACCGTGCCCACGGTGGAGCGGGGGTTATGGGAGGCAGCCTTCTGCTCGATGGCGATCGCCGGCGACAGACCCTGGATGTCGTCCACGTCGGGTCTGTCCATCATGGACAGGAACTGGCGGGCGTAGGTGGAAAGGGACTCCACGTAGCGCCGTTGCCCTTCCGCGTAGATGGTGTCGAACGCCAGGGACGACTTGCCCGATCCCGAGACCCCCGTGATGACGATGAGCTTGTCCCGCGGCAGTGTCAGGCTCAGATCCTGCAGGTTGTGGGTGCGGGCGCCGTGGATGCTGATCGAATCCATGAGAAGTCCGGTGACGATGGGTAGCCGGGTAGTGTACACCGGGCACTGTGGCGCTTGCATGAGGATACGTCGGGGAAGGTGAGTAGTGGTACCATCGGCGCGGTCACGGAAAGCGATTCGGGGAAACCGGTGGGTACCGCACAGCCAACGCTGACACGCATTGCCCTGGGGCTGGCGAGCATCGTGGGCTTGCGCATGTTCGGGCTGTTCCTGGTCCTGCCCGTGCTGGCGGTATACGGAGCGGAACTCCAGGGGGCCACCCCGGCGCTCCTGGGGCTCGCGCTCGGAGCCTATGGCGCCACCCAGGCCCTGTTTCAGATTCCCCTCGGCTGGCTTTCCGACCGTGTCGGCCGCAAGACGGTCATCATCGGCGGGTTGATCCTGTTCGCCGCCGGCAGCGTCATTGCGGCGATGTCGGTCAGTGTCTGGGGCGTAATCCTCGGGCGTGCGCTGCAGGGTGCGGGCGCCATCGCTGCCGCCGTGCT
>SLLM01000175.1 GCA_007134055.1 Ectothiorhodospiraceae bacterium
AACCTGCCAACCGGCACATGGAATGTGCCGGTATCTCTTTATTCACGCCAGCATCCTGCCACCCAGGGCTGGTCGCAGTTCAAGCGCAGAGGATCAAGCGACCACCGGAGAGCGGCCGCGAGAGCCACTCCCCGGGGATCGGGTGCACGGCCGGGCTCAGGAGTTCTTGCCGCCCTGCTTCCCCTTGCCCCCGCCGGAGCCGCCCTGCCCCTTGGCCATGGTCTCCGACCACTGCATCATCGTGTCCTGCGCCCGCTGTGCGGCCTGCTGCCACGCCTCCAGGACCTGACGACTTTCCTTCTCCCACTGACTGGCGGCCTTGCCCGGATCCATCTGCTGGACGCTCTGAAACCAGGCGTCCCAGAGCTGTTTCTGGGCCTCGGTCCAGCCCTTCATCATCTCCTGCATCTGCTGCATCCACTGCTCCATGCCCTCCGGCGGCTGACCACCGGGCTGCTCGGACCACCGCTTGGCCCATTCGTTCTGGGCTTCGAGCGCCTGGCGCACGGATTTCTCCCACGCCTCCAGGTTGGCCTTGTACTCCTCGCCTGGCCCGGCAGCACCCTGGGGCATATCACTGCTGAACCGCTTGACCGTCTCCAGCCAGTTGTCCCACATGCGACGCTGGGTTTCGGTCCAGGCACTCATCATCTCTTCCATCTGCTTGTTCCAGTCCATCACACCTCCTCGTAATGACGACACCGGCTAAAGAAACGACCTGACGCCGGACCCGGCCGGGCGGGTCTGGGCGCCCCTACCAAACGCGCTATACTCCGCACCCTTTAATGTAGCAGTACAGAACCCCTGCAGATGGCAAAGCCGGAGAGATACCGTTGTCACGTGTCCGACTGATCCGCGCCCTGTTACGCCTGAGCAGCTGGCTGCCACTGCCGGTGGCCCATGGCATCGGCGCCGCCCTGGGCAGCGTCGTCGCCCTGCTCCCGGGCCGCCCCCAGGAGGTCGCCCGCGTCAACATCAAGCTGTGCTTCCCGGAACTCGACGCGCGGGCCCGTCGCCGGCTTTACCGTGCCAGTTTCCGCGAACTGGGCAAACAGCTGATGGAGACGGGGATCATCTGGTACGCCGGTGAACCACGGCTGCAGCGCCTGGTGGAGAACCCGGAGGCACTGGACACCCTGGCCCACCGCTGGCCGCAAGGGACCGGACTGCTGATGGCAGGCCCCCACCTTGGCAATTGGGAACTGGCGGGGCTTTTCATCAACAGTCGCTTTCGCATGCACAGCCTCTATCGCCCACCACGCGCCCGGGACCTGGAACCGTTGCTGGTAGAAGCCCGCGAACGCACCGGGGCACGCTCGTTCCCCGCCACCGCATCCGGGATCAGACAGCTTTACAGAATGCTGCGCGACGGCGAACTGGTGGGCGTCCTACCGGACCAGACGCCACGGGACAGTGGTGAATTTGCCCCGTTCTTCGGCACCCCCGCGCGCACCATGGGCCTGCTGTCCCAGATGGCCCACAAGACGGGAGCCCCGGTACTCTTCTCGTTCATGGAGCGCTTGCCCCGTGGGCGCGGCTTTCGCATGCATGTGGTTCCCGCCCCGGACGGCATCGACAGCGACGACCCGGTGGTCGCAGCCACGGCCGTCAACGCCGGCGTTGAAGCCTGCGTCCGTCTTGCCCCGGCCCAGTACCAGTGGACCTACCGCCGTTTCCGTCCCGCACCACCGGGGCAACCGAATCCTTACAAGTAGACTGATGTGCCGTCCCAGAAGTGACTCCTGGGACGGCACATCTAGCGATCCAGGCGCTTGCGGAACACTTCCATTTCCCGCGCCGCCTGCAGGTCACCATTGTCCCGGGCGATACGGATGCCGTCGTCGTACGCTGCCCGCGCTCCGTCCGGGTCACCAGCGGACGCGAGGGCCTGCCCCAACGCCTTCCACGCAGCAGAGTACGCCGAGTCCTGTTCCAGGGCGCGGCGCAGGTGGTCCACTGCCTCTTCGTGACGGCCTTCCTTGAGATACCCCTGCCCCAGTGACAGGCGCAGCATGGGTGAGTCCTGCCCCGAGGCGAGGAGCTGTTCCAGGCGATCCAGCATGAGCGCGCTCTCCAACGGGAAATTCCGACATTTCCGCAGTGGTGTGGCCGCCGGCACGGGATTTCAAGTCACCGCCGCCAGAACGCAGGCGTGAACAGCACCAGCAGCGTGAACACCTCCAGACGCCCCAGCAGCATGGCAAACATGAGCACCCACTTGGCGACCGCGTTGATCTCCCCGTAATGCCCGGAGACTTCGCCAAGCCCCGGCCCCAGGTTGGTAATGGTCGCCGCCACCGCCGAGAACGCAGTGACCTGATCAAGTCCCGTACCCATGAGCGCCAGCATCATCAACGCGAAGAGCGCCACATAGGCGGCGAAGAAGCCCCAGACGGCGTTGATCACCCGCTCGTCCACGGCCCGCCGCCCCATTTTCACCAGCACCTGGGCCTGGGGATGCACCAGCCGGATGATCTCGCGATGCCCCTGCTTCAGCAGGAGTACGAAACGCACCACCTTGATACCACCGCCGGTGGACATGGCACAGCCACCGATGAATGCCGCCATCACCAGGAGCACCGGGAGAAACACCGGCCAGGCTGCGAAATCGGTACTGGTGAACCCTGCGGTACTGGCGATGGACACCGTCTGGAACACGGCATGATGGATCGTCTCACCAGCACCACCGATGGCGCCGGTAACGAACAGCGTGATGCTGACCACCAGCACCAGGGTGCCCATGATGCCCAGGAACCAGCACACCTCGGTGTCCTGCAGGTAATGCCAGAGTGAACGGGTCCGCCAGGCCACGAAGTGCATGGCGAAATTGATACCGGCAATGAGCATGAACACGACCGCGATCGCCGAGATCACAGGACTGTCGAAATGGCCGAAGCTGGCGTCATAGGTGGAGTAGCCGCCAATGGCCACGGTGGAGAAGCTGTGCCCGATGGCGTCGAAGGCGCTCATGCCGGCCAACCAGTAGGCCAGAGCGCAGGCGATGGTGATGCCCAGGTAGATGTACCACAGCGCCTTGGCGGTACCGGCGATCCGTGGCGTGAGCTTGGCGTCCTTGACCGGCCCTGGCAGCTCGGCCCGGTAGAGCTGCATGCCGCCGACCCCGAGCATGGGCAGGATGGCCACCGCCAGCACGATGATGCCCATGCCGCCCAGCCACTGCAGCTGCTGGCGGTAGAAACGGATGGACTCCGGCAGGTCGTCGATGCCGGTGAGCACCGTGGAGCCGGTGGTGGTCAGCCCCGAGAGGCTCTCGAAGGCGGCATCCGTCAGCGGGATGTCCGGGTCCTCGGACAGCAGCAGCGGCAGCCCGCCGGCCAGCCCAAGC
>SLLM01000279.1 GCA_007134055.1 Ectothiorhodospiraceae bacterium
TCATCGATATCGTAGATGATATCGAGCTGGGCGTAGCCGTACAGGTTGACGGCGGTATTGCCGGCCTGGAACTCCACGGCGGACGCGGTGCCGGCAGCAGCCAGCGCCAGCGCGGACACGGAGCCCAGCGCTACATTCTTGAGAGTTTTCTTGGACATCTGTCGTTTCCTCACTGATCAGAGATGTTGCAATTCCTGCAAACGCGAGATGGCCGGATAACCATCTGCGGCGCAGTATAGAAAGGGCTCGAACAGGAACACAAGTCTTTTTTGCCAATTCACAACGATTTTTGTTGCTGCTTCGCAACAAGAGATCAGACCGAATACGGATAAGTTGATGCCGGGAGTGAAAGTTTTACTTCAACTTTGTTGCGTAAATACAACGATTATGGGGCGAGAGTATGTCGCAAAATTGCGACTGTTGCAGCAGGCAGGGATCAGGAAGTCGAGCCCCGGTACATGCTTGATATGTCGGCCTTTTACAGCGATCGACAGGTACGTTTTAGCTCGTCTGTCACCAAATTGCAACAGTGTCGGGATGCGAAACCAACGCGTTGCCTGGGGCGCGCTTCCCTGTCATGGTCAGGACATACCGTCTTCGCCGGTCCGATGCCGGGTACCCTGTACAATCGGTTCCGGGGTATAGGCCGAATCGGGGTGGTGGGAGTTCTCTTTCCTCAGATGGAGGGATACAAATGGGTACGCTTGCCTGGTTTTTCGTGCTGGCGGTGGCCATCGTCGTGGCGTTCTTCGCCGGTCGAATGAGCGCGCCGAGAACGGCACGGCTGCGGAATCTCGAACGCGAGCGGGACGCGGCGGCCGGCGAATTGCGCCGTTACCAGGAGGAAGTGAACAGTCACTTTGAAACCACCGGCAAGCTGTTCGACCGGCTGACAGGCGACTACCGCCAGTTATACGAGCACCTTTCCCAGGGGGCGCAGAAGCTCGGCTCGTTTGATCACGGGCACGTGCTGCAGAGCGAACCGGAGCGGCGCAGGCTTGGCACCGGAAAGGCCGCTGCCGGAGGGGCTCCGGCGGCCGCCGGGGGGGAGCCGGAGGCGGAAACCGCGGCAGCCGGTGCGCCGGAGAGCGAAGCGAAGCCCGGATCCGGTGATGCGCCCGATGAGGGCCATCCAGGAGACGACGGGCCGACCGCGGACCGGGCGAAGGCTTCCGCGAGTGACGAGGTGGCGCATGCCCCGGAGCCACGCCCCGGGCAAGCGGAGGTGGAACAGGCGGGGGAGGCCGGTGATCGCGATGGCGCCGGCGACGGAACCGCGACCGCGGACCCCGGGAAGCCGCGTCCCGGGCCAACGGGTGAGGAACGGGAGGCTGGCGCCGCTGGACACGAAGCCCCTGGCGACGAAGCTCCGCCTACGCAAGCCGAAGAAACACGGCGTTCCGCCGGTGACGATGGTGACAGGCGTCAGGATGGCGAAGCGGAAGAGGCGGCGGCAGCCGGCGGTGGAAAACCCCCGGAGGAAACGGAAGGGGAAGAGGAGACCAGGGCACCAGCCGACTACCCCCGGGAGGACTCAGGTCCCCGGGCGGACCGCCGGAGCGGTCGGGGCGCGGACGCCTGAGACGCGCCATTTCCATGAATGGTCCCGGTCTGGTGAACCCGTGCGTCCGGTCGCGGTCTATTGCGCCGTGCGACGTCCCGGCCCGAGAATCTGCATATGCGCTTGCGCCGGGGCGCATCCGAGAACGAAAGACAGGGGGCTTGGCAGTGAAGCGAAGGACGAAGGCGATTGCCGCAAGTGCGGCCTGGTTGCTGGCCGGTATCCTGCTGGTGGGGTGTGCGACGCAGGTGGATCGTATCGACCGGGACGAGCCGCAGGACCTCAGCGGACGCTGGAACGATACCGACTCGCGCCTCGTTTCGGAAGAGATGGTGTCGGACATGCTGACCCGCGGCTGGATCGGTGATCACCGCCAGCGTACCGGTGACCGGCCGGCAGTGGTGGTCGGGGAGATCCGCAACCTGGGGCATGAGCACATCAACCTGAACACCTTCATACGCGATATCGAACGCGAGCTGATCAATGCCGGTGAGGTCACCTTCGTGGCCGGTGGTGTCGAGCGGGAGCAGATCCGGGACGAGCGCGCCGATCAACAGGACTTTGCCCGCCCGGATACGGCGGCGCCCTGGGGGCAGGAGCTGGGCGCCGACTACATGCTGACCGGCACGATCAATACCATCGTCGACGAGGAAGGGCGTACCCAGGTTGCCTACTACCAGGTTGATCTGGCGCTTACCAGCCTGCGGGACAATACCCGCGTATGGGTGGGTCAGAAGGAGATTCGCAAGCTGATCCGCCGGGGCCTGTTCCGTTCCTGAGCGCGGGCGGAACGGGGCGGCGTCGACCATGGGCCCGGTGGCAGCCGGTGGCATTCACGGAGCCGTTCCCGCTGGGTGGCTCCGGGTGCCGGTTTGCCTGTTGCTGGCGCTCTCGCTGGTTGCGTGTGCCGGAATGGGCCGGGACTTCCAGCGGGTGGAGAGCGAGCTGGTCCGGGGTGATACGGACGCCGCGCTTGCCTATCTCGAACCCCTGGCCGGCTCCCGCCTCAATCGCGCACTCTACGACATGAACCGCGGCATGGTGCTGCGCCATGCCGGTGACCTGGACGGCAGTGTGGCCGCTTTCGAGCGGGCCAAGCGGGAAACAGGCCGGCTGGAGGCCATCAGCGTGAGCGAAACCCTTGCCACCTGGGCGGTGGCCGAGGGAGCCGACAGCTATCAGCCGCCCACCCATGAGCACCTGCTGCTGCATGCCTTTCAGTTGCTGAACTTCCTGGAGCTGGGCGATCTCGAGGCGGCACGGGTGGAAGCCCTGCAGATCGACCTCGGCCTGCGTCGCATCGACCCCGCGGAGGGCCGGGCCCCGGATGGCGGCGACGCCTTTGCCCGGCACGTGAGCGGTCTGGCGTTCGAGGCCAATGGTGACTGGAGCGACGCCATGATCGCCTATCGCCGGGCGTACCAGGCGTACCGACGTCAGGACGTGGCCATCCCGGCGGATCTGCAGCGCAGTCTCGTGCGGCTTGCGGACCATCTCGAACTCGTCGAGGAACGTGATGGCTACGCCGAGGCATTCGATATTTCCGGATGGGAACCGATGGCGCGCAACCGGGACCGGGCGATGGTTCTGTGGGTGGTCCAGGCCGGTCTGGGGCCACGCCTGGAAGAGCGCACCATGGTCGTCCAGGCAGCGGCGGATCAGTTTGTCCGTGTCTCCCTGCCGGCGTTGCGGCCGCGGCCGTCGTCCCTGCGCGGGGCACGGATCACCGCCAATGGCACACTGGCAAACGCCGACCCGACCGAATCGGTCAGTGGTGCTGCGGACCGGTGGCTGGAGCGGCAGATGCCGGGTCTGATTGCCCGCTCCGTATCGCGGAACGTGGCCCGCTACGCGGTCACGGAACGGGTGCGGGAGGAAAGCCCGGCGCTGGGACTGCTGGTCAATGTCGCCGGACTGTTCCTGGAGCAGTCCGATACCCGCAACTGGCGAACGCTGCCGGACAGCATCTACCTGGCGCGCCTGGACCTGCCGCCGGGGGAGCGACGCCTGCAATTGGAGTACCTGGGGGGCAATGCCAGTGTGCTGGCCACGGAGGAGCGCAGTGCCACCCTGGCTGCGGGTGGCGTTACGGTGCTCCGTTCCGTCTGGCTGGATGCGGTACGGCGCTGATCGGGCGGGTACGGGCGGATTCAGGCAGGATCGTCGCCATTGTTGTTGTCGTCGTTATCCTCTTCCGGAAACGCGGGCCGGCGGCGCAGCTGCTGCTCGAAGCGATGACGAAAATCGAGCCAGTGGCGTAGATTGGCCCCCAGGTCCGCCTCGCCCACCCGGCTCTCCGAGACCACGTGCAGGCCGATCAGCCCGGGAGCCTCTTCCCGGATCTGGACCCGGAAATCATCCTGGAAGCGGAGCCAGCGCGTCACCGCAACTGCGTGCAGGGAGCGCTGATCGCCGTCGACGCGGACCATGTCCCAGCCCAGGTCGGTTATGGCGGCGGTGGCCGCCTCGAAGGCTGTGGCCGGCGCAACCTCGTAGTATGGCAGGCGCAGCTCGGGGAGCGCGGGATCCGCCGTGGTGACGATACGGTTCGTGGTCAGGTAGACGGGCAGGCGGTCCATCGGGCCGGGTGCAGCCAGTATCGGCACCTGGTTGCTTACCAGGGCTGCGCCAATGGCGCCGAGGACGGCGAGCAGCAGGATCAGCAGCAACCGGATCAGCCATCGCAGCGCGTTCAACATCCCTGCGTCCCTCCGCAGTCCGTGACAAGGCGGTCCGCCACGGCACCGCCGGTTCTCGGCATGGTCCCCGGGCTCACCAGGGGATGCTCATGCGATCCTGGAAAAAGCCGCCACTCGGGCCGTCGTCCTGCAATGTGGCAAGCCAGGTGACTCCGCGCACCGCTTCGGCGGGTTCCCTGGGTGCCGATGGGCCCCCCATGGCCGTGCGTACCCAACCTGGCGAACAGGCGTTGACCAGTATGTTCTCTCCCTTGAGCTCCGCCGCCGCGATCCGGGTGAGCGCATTCAGCGCCGTTTTGGAAAGGCGGTAGGCGGGGAATGATCCCCGCATCTCGGAGAGCTGTCCCAGCGTTGAGGACAGGTTGACGATCCGACCATAGCTGTTGCGGCGCATGAGCGGAACGACGAGCTGGACGAGGCGGTAGGGGCCGTAGAGGTTGGTCTCCATCGACTGCTGCACGGCCTCCAGGTCGACGTCGAAGAAGCTTGCCTTCTGGGGCTGGTCGGATTGCCCGTCAAGGAGGACCCCGGCATTGTTGATGAGAACGTCCAGCCGCCCGTACTCGTGCTCCACGTAGTCCAGCAGTCGCTTCCGGCTCTCCTCCCGTGTCACTTCCAGCGGACGGCAGCGCACTTCCAGGCCTTCGCTCTGGAGCTTGTCGGCGGCGGCCTTGCCCTTGATGCCGTCGCGACTGGTCAGCAGGACCCGGTAGCCCAGTTGCGCCATCTGGCGTGCGGTCTCGAATCCAAGTCCGCGATTGGCGCCGGTGACAACGGCGACGCGGCGTAACTGGTTCATGCTTGGTTCCCCGTGAGGCACGGCTGAATATCACTCATGGTAACGGCTCAGGCGCGGTCCCGGAGATAATAACTGTCGGTGACGCCGAGTGCAGTGTCCAGCTCGAACACCAGCGGTTCCCCCGTCGGGATCTCAAGGCGGGTTATCTCGTCATTGTCCAGGCCGCGCAGGTGTTTCACCAGGGCCCGGAGGCTGTTGCCATGAGCGGCGACCAGTATGCTTTCAGCCGATTGCAGGCTCGGGCTGATGTCCGAATTCCAGTAGGGCAGCACCCGCTGCAGCGTGGTCTCCAGGGATTCGGTTGCCGGCAGCCAGTCGGGATCGATGTGCCGGTAGCGGGGATCGTGGCGTGGATGACGTTCGTCGCTGTCATCAAGGGCCGGTGGCTGGGTGGCATAGCTGCGCCGCCAGGTGTGCACCTGTTCCTCGCCGTAGCGTTGTGCTGTCTCCGCCTTGTTCAGTCCGGTCAGTGCCCCGTAGTGGCGTTCATTGAGCCGCCAGCTGTTGGTGATGGGCACATACATCTGGTCCATGGCATCCAGGCTCATCCACAGCGTACGGATGGCGCGCTTGAGCACGGAGGTGAATGCCGCGTCGAAACGGATGGCCGCCTCGCGCATCAGGATCCCCGCCCGGGCGGCTTCTTCCCGACCCTGATCGCTGAGATCCACGTCGTACCAGCCGGTGAAGCGGTTCTCGAGGTTCCACTGGCTTTGGCCGTGGCGAAGCAGTACAAGTCGTTTCATCCCCGTGTCCCTGTCGATGGTATGGTGCTCGCGGCGTAGTCTACCAGTGTACGGCTGCCGGTTCAGGCCGGGTGTTCCCTGCGCTACCATGACCTGCCGGACCGGGTGAAACGGAGGGGTCGGCTTGACGCGGGAGATCGAACGGAAGTTCCTGGTTCGCGGTGAGCAATGGCGCTCGCTCAGCGACGAGGGGTGTTTCGTGCGCCAGGGATACCTGGCGACGGGTGCCAACAGTTCCGTGAGGGTGCGTGTCGCCGGCAGGGGGGCCTGGATCTGCGTCAAGGGTGCCACGGTCGGAGTAAGCCGTCCCGAGTTCGAGTACCGCGTGCCGCTCGCCGACGCCGAGGAGATGCTGGGCCGCCTGTGCGAAGGGCCGTTGATCGAGAAGACCAGGTACCGGGTGTCGGTCGGTGATCATGTCTGGGAAATCGACGTGTTCCACGGCGATAACGCCGGCCTGGTGGTGGCAGAGGTGGAACTCGGCGGCGACGACGAGCACTTCCTGCGCCCGGACTGGATCGGGGAAGAGGTTTCCCACGACCCCCGCTATTACAACGCCTGCCTGTCACGGCATCCGTATCGGGAGTGGTCGTGAGGCCGGCGGCTCACTGGCTGGACGTGGATATCGACGGCCAGCAGCTGGCGCTGCGCCGTGGTGATGCCGTGCTGCGCACATACACCGTCTCCACCGCGCGCAATGGTCGTGACCAGCGGGAGGGATCCTTCGGTACCCCTACGGGCTGGCATTACGTGCGCGCCCGCATCGGCGATGGCCTCCCGTCCGGGGCGGTGTTCCGGGGGCGACGCTGGACCGGGGAAATCTGCGACGCTGGACTCTACCACCGGGATCCAGGGCGCGACTGGATCCTGACGCGGATACTCTGGCTGTGTGGACTGGAGCCGGGACACAATCGCCTCGGTTCGATCGACACCATGCGTCGCTATATCTATTTGCACGGCTGTCCGGATGAGGTGACAGTGGGTGCACCCGCATCCAGCGGCTGTGTGCGCATGCGCAATGCCGACATCCTGGAGCTCTTCCCGTCGGTGCCGGTCGGGACGCGGGTATTACTGCGCTGAGTTCCGGACAGGCTTGGAGTCGATATTTTGGTGGATGAACAAACGCCGGGACCGCTGCTGGTCGGCCTGCACGGAGCTGCCTTGACAGGTGCCGAACGACGGCTGTTGCAGCATCCGCTGGTAGGCGGTGTTGTCCTTTTCGCACGTAACGTGGACACGCCGGCACAGCTGCGAACCCTCACCGGGGAGATCCACGAACTCCGATGGCCTCCACTGCTGATTACCGTTGACCAGGAAGGGGGGCGCGTGCAGCGTTGCCTCGACGGTTTTACCCGCCTGCCGCCGGCAAGGGTCTACGGTCGCCGATACGACAGTTGCCGCAAGACCGGCCTGGCGAGTGCCCGCGCCGGTGGGTTGGTCATGGCGACGGAACTGCGTCGTGTGGGGATCGATCTCTCGTTCGCGCCGGTGCTGGACCTGGACCTTGGCCTGAGTGGCGTGATCGGTGATCGCGCATTCCACGAGGATCCGGCGGTGGTGACGGTCCTGGCCGGTGCCTGGATCGAAGGCATGCGCGCGGCCGGCATGCCCGCCACCGGCAAGCATTTCCCCGGTCACGGCGGTGTCATGCTGGATTCCCACTTGGATCTGCCGGTGGACCAGCGCCCCCTGTCCGAGCTGGAGCAGCGGGACATGTTGCCCTACACCCGCCTGATCGACCAGGGGGCCCTGGACGCGGTCATGACGGCCCACGTGGTGCTGCCGGCCATGGATCGCCTCCCTGCCAGTTTATCCCCGGTCTGGGTGCGCGGTGTGCTGCGCCGGCAACTGGGGTTCAGGGGGGTCGTGGTGGCGGATGATCTGGGAATGGAAGGGGCGGCCATGGCCGGTGGTCCCGGGCAGCGCGCACGGGCCGCCCTGGCGGCCGGTGCCGACCTGGTCATGCTCTGCAATGAGCTGGATGCGATACCGGAGGTACTCTCCGGTATCGCCGATGCGGATGAACCGGAGGCTGCCCAGCGCCGGCTGCTCCTGCAGCAGTCCATCGGAGCGCCGCCACCGGCCGACCTGGAGGCAGAAGCCCGTGCGGTACTCCGCAACTAGCTCCGGCGCCCGTGAATGCCCGGATGGTTCCGGTGGCCTTGCGCGCACCCGGCCAGGCGTGGGCACTGGCGAGCCGCAACGCTGCCAGCAGCGTGCGCGGTCATTCCCGTTTTGCGCGCAACGTGGCAGGACGCTCGGGGGACGTGGCGCCGGACCCTTGCCGCGGGAATGCAACTCCTGCGGACTTCCCGTGTCTCAACGGCTTCGGATTCGGCTGCACGACGGGCGGCGACAACCGCGGCGTTTCTGCGGAACGGATGCCACTCTTGCCCGCTGCCCCGGGATACCGCTGTGGGCGGTGGGTAACCGGGAGGGATTCATGCGTCGAAGGAGGGCGGGGCGATGAGTGCGCGGGAGGAGGCGGGTGGCGTCGTGCCTTACCACGGGCTGGATCCCGGCACGGTGCTGGATGCCGTCGACGTACTGGGACTGTGGACCGATGGCCGCCTGCTGGCGCTGAACAGTTACGAGAACCGCGTGTACCAGGTTGGCCTGGAGGAGAGCGATCCGGTCGTGGTCAAGTTCTACCGGCCCGGACGCTGGCTTGATGAGGCGATCCTGGAAGAGCATGCCTTCGCCCGGGAACTGGTGGAGCGGGACATACCGGTGGTGGCACCGCTGGAGTTCGCCGGCGCCACCCTGCACCGCCACCGGGGTTTCCGCTACGCGGTCTACCCGCGTCGCGGCGGGCGGCCGCCGGAGCTGGATGACAGTCACGCCCTGGAATGGGTAGGGCGCTTTATCGGCCGCATGCACGCCGTGGGAGCCGTGGCCCCCTTCCGCCACCGCGGTAGCCTTTCGGTGGAGAGCCTTGGGGTGAGCGCCGTGGACACGATCCTGGCCATGGGGCTAATCCCCGGCCATCTCACCGAGGCCTACGCCACGATCACCCGGGACGTGCTGGAGCGGATCCGCGCCGCCTGGCAGCGGGCGGGGCGGGTGGAAGTGCTGCGTCTGCATGGTGACTGCCATCCCGGGAACATACTGTGGACCGATGCAGGGCCCCATTTCGTCGATCTGGATGACGCCATGTCCGGACCGGCGATGCAGGATCTGTGGATGCTGCTCTCGGGCGGGAGGCAGGAGATGAGCGGACAACTTGCGGACCTGTTGAGCGGCTACGAGGATTTTGCCGATTTTGACCGTCGCCAACTGCACCTGCTGGAAGCCCTACGTACCCTTCGGATGCTGAGTTACTCGGCGTGGCTGGCACGCCGCTGGGACGACCCGGCTTTCCCGCAGGCTTTCCCCTGGTTCAGCGGTAACCGGTACTGGGAAGAGCACGTGCTGGCCCTGCGGGAACAGGCAGCATTGCTCGACGAATCCCCGCTGGTGGTGTAGTTGCACATGCTGATCGGTACGAATGCAGGAAACGGTTTGGGTGGTATCGGGAACAAGCTGGGAGCGGTGCCTCATGCGCATGGGCCATGACCGGGGGCCGCGGGAACCCGGTCGCCTCCAGCAGCTTCCGATTCGGCAACGCGGCTCCGGCTCCCGGATGGGCGGCGACTAGATGGGAAGTCGCAGTCCGTCCGGTACAGGGGCCCTGCGCTGGCTTCTTCCCGTCGTCCTGGTCTTCGCCACCTGGTCGCTGGCGCTGGCGGCCGACGAGGTGCGGATCGAGGTCCGTGGGGTGGATGGCGAACTGCGCGAGAACGTGATGCACTACATCGGCCGCCCGTTCAGTGCCGATCCGGCGGTGGTACGGCGCTTTGCCCGGCAGGTGGAGGAGCAGGCGGAGGCCGGGCTGCAGGCCCTTGGACACTATCACGCCGAGATCAGCGTCAGCCGCGATACCGAGAACGACGTACCGCGCATACTGGTGGATATCGATCCCGGCGAACCGACCCGGATCAGCCGTGTCGAAATCCGCATCGACGGAGAGGGGCGTGAGGACAATGCGCTGCGCAGGGTGATCGACGAGGCCGGTCTGCGTGAAGGCGACGTCCTCCATCATGGCCGCTACGAGCGGCTGAAGCGGAACATCGAAAGCGTGGCGCTCAGCCGGGGTTATTTCGATGGCCGCTTCGAGGTTACCCGCATGGTTGTCCGCAGGCAGCAGCGAGAGGCGGAAATCCTCCTCCTCTACAACAGTGAACGGCGTTACGTGTTCGGTGATGTCCGCTTTTCGGAGACGCCGCTCTCGGATGATCTGCTGCGCCGCCTGACGCCGTTTTCCGCCGGCGAACCGTATGATTCCGACCAGGTTGCGCGGTTCAACCGCAATCTTCTCAACAGCGACTACTTTCGCAGTGTCCGCGTGCGGACCCTGCAGGATTCGTCCGACGACGGCAGTGTACCGGTGGTCGCCGATCTCACCGCCCAGCGGCGCAACATTGTCGGTACCGGGATCGGCTATTCCACCGACGTGGGTCCACGGATCCGGCTCAACTGGCGGCGCCCGTACGTGAACCCGGAGGGACACTCCCTGCTGACCGAGTCGGAGGTATCCCAGGTGCGCCAGAGCGTCAGCGGCACGTACACGATTCCGTTGGACCCTCCCCTGGAACACAAGCTGGAGTTCATCGGTGGCTATCAGCGCGAGGACGTGGAAGACACCGAGAGCGAAAAGTTCACCATGGGCATCCAGCGCCAGCGCACGCTTACCCGGGGCTGGCAGCAGACGCTGTTCACCCGCTGGGAACGGGAGAACTTCGTGCAGGCGGGCGAACGCGGCCGGTCAACGCTGACGATTCCCGGCACCAGCGTCACCCGCACCAGGAGCCGCGGAGGCATGGATCCGAACTGGGGCGATCGCCAGTTCGCGCAGATCGAGGTGACCAACCGGGAGCTGGGTTCGGACATCCAGCTGGCAAGGCTGCGCCTGCGGAGCAGCTGGCTGCGCAGCATCGGTCGCCACCGCGGGCGGGTGCGGGCCGAGGCGGGAGCCCTTGCCACCGAGGATTTTGGCGCCACGCCGTCCTCGCTGCGGTTTTTCACCGGTGGCGACCAGAGCGTCCGTGGTTTCTCGTACCGCTCCCTGGGCCCGCGCAATGAAGACGGAGACCTGATCGGCGGTCGCTATCTGTTGACCGGCAGTGTCGAGTACGGCTACCAGATACTGGAGCGCTGGCGGCTTGCGACGTTCTACGATGTCGGTAACGCCTTCGATTCGCTGGATGAGGGTTTCAAGGAAGGTGCCGGATTCGGCGTGCGGTGGATCTCGCCGGTGGGACCGATCCGCCTGGACCTGGCCTGGGGCGTAAGTGAGTCCGATACGCCCTTCCGGCTGCATTTCTCCATGGGGCCGGAGATATGAACCTGCTGCGCCGGATCATTGCGGGCCTCCTGTACGCGACGGGGTGGCTTGCGGCGCGACTGCTGCGGGTCTTCTACGTGTTCTGCGTGACCGTGGCAGCGGTCCTGTTATGGCTGGTGTTCACGACCAGCGGCGCCGAGTGGCTGGCGCAGCGGGTTGCCGCCGAGGATCCGCGTCTGGATCTGGAGGTGCGCAGTGGCAGCCTCTGGAACGGGCTGGAACTGGCGGGCGTCCGGTGGCGGGACGACTCGGTCGCAGTCCGGATCGACCAGGCCGAAGTGCACTGGAATCACCTCTGTCTGCTGGCGATGCAGATCTGTGTCGGCATGGCGCACGCGGACGGCGTCCGCATCGAGGTGGATACCGGAGCGTTCGAACCCAACGATGAACCGATCGATCGTCTGCAGCTGCCGCTCGCCCTCCGATTGCCGGACGTCCGCCTGAACCGGGTATCCGTCCGCGTGGATGAGATGGAGCTGGGCTGGCGCCACCTGTCCCTGGCGGCAGACTGGGAGGAAGATCGCCTCGCGCTGGAGCGTGTCCGCCTGGTGTCGCCCTTCGGGATACTGCCCCCGCCGGACGCGGATCCGGGTGCGGATGCGTCACCCGGGGAGGAAGTGGCGGGGTTCTTCCCGCCGGATCAGAGACAGCCCATCGTGCTGCCGGAGATCCCGCTGCCGCTGGATGTCGCAGTGGACGACCTGCGTATCCGGGATGCCCGGGTGCAGCGGGGCGAGATGAGTGAGTGGGTGGCTCGCCTTGATCTGACCGGCTCCCTCACGGGGCGGGATCTGCGGATCCGGCACCTGGCAGTGGAACACGGGATGGGTGAGGCGCGACTGGACGGCAATCTGCGCCTCGGTGACGACTGGCCCCTTGACCTGGACCTCACCGCCAGGCTCCACGACGTGCCGGAGGCCGGGCCTGTGGAGTTGCAGCTCTCCGCCTGGAATACACTGCACGATCTGGAGCTGAGCCTGCACGTGGATGGCCCGGCAGTTCTCGCCCTCGATGGCCGAATTGCGCCCCTGGAACCACTGCTGCCCCATGATCTGGCGATGTCCTGGCAGGGATTGAAATGGCCCCTGCAGGGGGACGCGGTGGATGTGGCAAGCGACTCCGGGGAACTGAGCGTAGCCGGTACGCTGGAGGCGTATCGGTTCGACGCGGCCCTTGACCTGGCGGGGGAACAGGTGCCCGCGGGACATTGGCAGGCGCGGGGGCAGGGCGACTGGCGCGGCGTACAGCTGGAGCTGCTGGAGGGAGACGTGCTCGACGGCGTCCTGGAACTGGTGGGCGAGGCCGCCTGGGAACCCGTACCGGAGTGGGACGTGCGTCTGCGGGCGGATGGCCTCCGGCCGATAGCCCACTGGCCCCAGGCGCCGGAACTGCTCGGCGGACAGGTTGCCGCATCCGGCCGCTGGGACGCGGGTGAATTGACGCTGGATGCCCGCCTGGACGATGTCAGGGCGCTCATCGAGGGGCACGAGGCCAGAGCTGGCGGTGAGGTGTCCCACCGGCCTGCGGACGGTTGGCGCATCCGGGA
>SLLM01000074.1 GCA_007134055.1 Ectothiorhodospiraceae bacterium
AGAATGCTACTGTTCCACAACTGTCTTCCGGGGAGTACGATCCGACACCCGGCCAGCCTGCACGGCGGAATGCCCGTCATTGCAGGAGAGAAATGGGCCTGTAATTTCTGGTTTCGGGAATTGCCCTACCGAACCACTGCCGGCAATGGCGCCCGGGCTCGAACGAATGGCGCCGGAGGAAAAAGAACGTTCGGTCGCGTGGTTTGACAACCGTATCCAAGCCTCACGCAGCAGGCCATGGTCTCCCTACCGAGCGCCCAGACAGGGATCCCTGAGCAGGGTGATGTACCCGCCTTCGATGGCGGGGAACCCCACCGGCACCATGAGGTGCTGAACATCAGGCACTGACGTGCCTGGGAGGCGCAAGGCGGCGGCCTTACGGCGCTTCCGACAAAGATGTCCCGATCGCCTGCTGCATCGTCGCGACGAGCTCTCCAAGCTCCGCTTCCTTCCCTGTCCAGCAGCCCTCACAGTGGCCAAGGTAACCTCTCCTGGCGAGTTCAAGTAACGACGCCTTGTTCTCGCCAAGCCGGGCCACCGCCCATTCTGCGGCAACGTCCTTGCGTGCGATCTCACCCTTGGCCGCCGTCAACCACATCCGGGCGAGCGTAAGCAGCACGTTGCGCTCATCTCCGTGGATTCCCTCAACCAGCTCCTGCAGGGAGTCCTCGCATCGCTCTTCGGACATCCGCCATGGGCACGGCATCCAGTGTGCCCGGGGCAGCGGGACCGACCAGCGGGATGCTGTTGTCCCGGGCCGTCTTCAGAACAATGGCGAGATCGGGGTCAACGCCCGGGGCGGGAACACGCCCAGCCTCGAACTCCTCTCTCAGCCACTCCCCGTAAACCAACTGATTCTTCGGCGGATGGCGCCAGGGGAAAATGTCGGAATGGCAAACAATCGTCAGCTCAAGGGGCCGCCTGCCTTCATCATTCCCAACCCGACCCGAGACCCGCATGAGATCGTCAATAAGTCTGGTGCGCGCCTGCTCGGGCAGTCGACGATCAACGATCACCAGGACATCAACATCACTGGCGGCTCGCAGCCCTCCTGCAACGGCGGAACCGAACAGGTAAGCCGCGACGACTGATTCACCGAGGGCGCCCTGTACAAGCCCAAGCGCTTCACTTGCTTCTCCGGGAATGTCGTTCCTGCTTGCCATGTGCCGTAGAGAGTGCATTCCTGCAAAGGCCCTGGATTCGGGCGCGGTCAAGCGTCACCCGGAACCCATGGTTGCCATCCAGATTTGCGCGTCCCGCGGCGGCAGCGCGCATGCGTCGGAGCTGGCTGCGATTAGGCAGACACGAGCCGTGGTCGCTTCCGGATGGCACAGATAACGGCCTACAAGGATAACGGTCGTGTTCCTCGACAGCTCGGAAAACCGGAACAGCCCCAGAACCTTTCCCCTGCCCGGTCGCCTCGTCGCGCCGTGCGCAGAAGCATCCGATTGCCGCACACTGGGCAGTTGGTCGGGGCGGGGGACAGATTCCCGGCCCCCTTGTCGTCGACGCCACCCAGGACATCCTGGTTCCCCAGGTCTGCTCGCAGGGTTGCACCGTCCAGAACCACGATCCCGGCATCGTGCGCCAGCTTCAGTGCGGGATCAGTCAATGACCCCGAGGTCACCAGAAAACCGCCGGATGCGCCTGACTGCGTGATGCTCCCCACGAGTTCCCGGACAACGGAAACGCTGACCTGGCGGGCCTTCCAAGGCTTGCACTGGACAACGTGGCGCTCCTCGTTCCTGGTCACAACCAGGTCAATGCCGCCATCCGGCTGAGCACCTCCTTTCCCGCTGACTTGATATCCGCGTCTCCGGAAATGCTCCCCAATCAGGCGCTCGAACGCCTGCCAGGATAAAGACGCCAGGTTCGGCGTTTGTCGCTGCTTGTCGTACAAACGTCGGGGTTGCCACGCCTTGACGGACTCAGGCCAGCACCGACCAGGCAAAGGACCAACCAGAGAGGAGCGACGAAACGTCCGGCACTGTGCGCCATCGCCTCGAGCAAGGGATTGTCGGACGCGAGCATGGGCGCAGCGTAGGCAATCAACAAGTAACCGCCGATCCCGAGGATGACACCAACCCACCACGGCGCCTCGACGAGGTCATCCAGCAGACCTGACGTGCGCCTTCCCATCGCCAACCTCCCTGTCACACACGCTGACGACCCATCACTCGGGCATCCGTCACGCCATGATGGCACCAAAGATAAACCGATGGCGTCTACTCGTTCACATCCGTCCCCAGCGCTTGGCGCTACGGCTGCATGGCGCAGCTCCATGCCCCGCGGATCAACGCCCCCTACGCCGGGCTCACACAGCATTCCGGCTTCATCGTCATACCGGCGCCGGTGGGCAAGCCTCAGGACAAGGCGCTGGTGGGGATCGCGGTGCCACCCGTATCCGGGGCCCGCAACAAATTGCAGAATTTTTATCAACGAACACCAGCTATACTCTGCGCTGTTCGGGAGGGCGAAAAGTCGGCTGATTCTCCGGGGTTATCTTGAACCGTTTCCGACAGCGGACGCCCGGGCAGCAGAGGTCCGGTGTCCGGGGCGGGTCGAAACGTTACCGCGCAAGCACCGGCGCTGAACCATAGTCTCCGGCCAATCCGCAAACTGGCCGCGTGGATCGAACCGTTCGGATTGTCCTTACGTGCGTTCGGACAGGCCACCGGTGTGGCCGGCGCCTGTTGTTCCTACTCCACGGTCACGGACTTCGCCAGGTTGCGGGGCTTGTCGACGTCGGTGCCCTTGAGCAGGGCCACGTGGTACGCCAGCAGCTGCAGGGGTACCGTGTAGACGAGGGCGGAGAGGGGATCGTTGACCTGGGGGACGTGGATAACCTGCAGGGCGGGCCCCGGTTCCAGCGCAGTCCTGGAATCGGCGAACACGAAGAGCTGCCCCCCGCGGGCCTGGACTTCCTGGAGGTTGGACTTGAGCTTCTCCACCAGGTCGTCCTTGGGCGCCACCGCCACCACCGGCATATCGGCATCCACCAGCGCCAGGGGGCCGTGCTTGAGTTCTCCTGCGGGATACGCTTCGGCGTGGATGTAGGAGATCTCCTTGAGCTTCAGTGCGCCTTCCATGGCAACCGGGTAGAGCGCCCCGCGTCCCAGGAACAGGCTGTGATGCTTGTCGGCAAATGCCTCGGAGAGCTCCGCGATCGCGCCATCCATCTGCAGCACCCGGTCCACCAGCGAGGGGAGGCCGTGCAGGTCCGTCACCAGGACCGCCTCGGTTTCCCCGCTCATCGCGTGGCGCCGCCCCAGGGCGATCACCAGCAGGAGCAGGCCCACGAGTTGCGTGGTGAAGGCCTTGGTGGAAGCAACGCCGATCTCCGGTCCGGCGCGGGTCATCAGCACCAGATCGGATTCCCGCACCAGGGAGCTTTCCGGCACATTGCAGATCACGAGGCTGGCAAGATGCTGTCGGCGGGAACGGACCTCGCGCAGGGCGGCGAGGGTATCGGCTGTCTCCCCGGACTGGGAAATGGTGACGAACAGGGTTCCTTCCGCCACCACGTGGGAACGGTAGCGGTACTCGCTGGCCACTTCCACGTCGCAGGGCAGGCCTGCAAGCTCCTCGAACCAGTAGCGGGCGATCATGCCGGCATGGTAGCTGGTGCCGCAGGCGACGATCTGCACCCGTCGCACCTGATCGAACACGGCCTCGGCATCGGGACCGAAGACTTCCGGCAGGACGCGATCCCTGCTCAACCGGCCTTCCAGTGTCTCCGCCAGCACCCGTGGCTGTTCGTGGATCTCCTTGAGCATGTAGTGGCGGTAGCTGCCCTTGTCGGCCGCCGTTGCCGTGAGTTCGGAGCGCTTGACCGGTCGCTCCACCGGGTGCCCGAGGCTGTCGAAAACGCGGACTGATTCCCGGGTGAGCACGGCGATGTCACCCTCTTCGAGGAAGATGAACTGCTGGGTCACGGGGAGCAGGGCGGCCACATCGGAGGCAATGAAGTGCTCGCCGATACCCACACCGACCACCAGCGGCGAGCCACGCCGGGCGGCCACGAGGCGGTCCGGTTCGGCACTGGAGATCACGCCGAAGGCGTAGGCACCTTCAAGCTCCGGCAATGCCGCCTGCACCGCTCCCAGCAGGTCACCACCATCGGCGGTATGGGCGTGGATCAGGTTCGCGACTACCTCGGTGTCGGTGTCCGAGGCGGACTCGTAGCCGGCATCCCGGAGGCGGCGACGCAGCGGTTCGTAATTTTCGATGATGCCATTGTGTACGATGGCGATGGTGTCGCGGGATACATGCGGATGGGCGTTATTGTCCGTTGGTCGTCCGTGGGTGGCCCAGCGGGTGTGGGCGATCCCGACGCGCCCGCTCAGCGGGTTGCGCTCCAGGGCCGCGTCCAGTTGCTCCACCTTGCCCGCGGCACGTTGGCGCTGGATCCGGTGGTCCCGATCCAGGACCGCCATGCCGGCGGAATCGTAACCCCGGTATTCGAGGCGCTTGAGCCCCTCCAGGAGAATCCGGCCAACATCCCGCTCGGCCACCGCGCCGACAATTCCGCACATCCGCCACCCCCGCGTGATCGCGCCGGTACGGCGACCGGCGTGCCTCGTATCAGTCCTGCGACGCCAGTGGCCGTTGCGGTACCACCAGCACGGACTGGGTAGCATAACGGACCACGGTCTGGGTAGTGCTCCCGAGCAGCAACTCGCGGATCGGGCTGTTGCCACGCTTGCCCATGACGATCATGGTGACGCCCCGATCCTCGGCGATCCGGCGGATTTCGGTAGACGCGGTACCGCGAACCACGTGCAGCTCGGGCTTCTCCTGCATCTGCGGCAGCCGCTGGGCGACGGCGTCGAGTTCGTCCCGGGCGCGGGCCAGCGCGGCCGCCTCGCCATAGACGTCCACCTCGTCGTCCTCGACGACGTGGACGAGCTGGATGCGGTGGGCATGTGCGGCGAGATCCACGGCCATGCTCTCGGCGGCACCCGCGCTCCTGGAGAAGTCGGTTGCAAGCATGAGGTGATCGAAGCCGCGGCCGCGGACCTTGCGGTAATCCGCCTCGATGGGTTCGAGCAGAGTCGGCGTCGTGGTCTTGCGCATGAGCTGCAGCACCGTCGACCCGCGCAGGAACTCGCGGAAGTACTGCTCTCCCCGGGAGCCGACCAGGATCAGGGAGGCCCCCCGGGTCCTGGCGATGGTGTAAAGCTCATGCGCCGGCTGGCCGGTGCGCAGCTCGATGTTCACCTTGAAGCCGGCGCGCTCGAACTCCGTCTTTTCCTCTTCAAGGCGACGGCGCGCTTCCTCGCGGTGTTCCTCCGACTGGCTGCTGGCGTGATGGGAGCGCAGCACGTCCACCAGGGTGAGCTCCCGCGTACCCCGGGCCTTGAGTTCCTCGAGGCTGGCGAAGAGCGGCGAGGTGGCCGAGGCGAAGTGGGCGGCTACGATGGTATGCTCGAACATTCCCGGACTCCTGTTGATGGCCTGTCGGCAGCAGGCGTTCCCGGACCGGTACGCGGAAGGCACCGATCCCTTGCTTTCTGAGAGATCGCGACCGGCCGGTGGCCGGTCAACGGTTTTCGCTGTCGCCGGACTTCCTCCGCCGGCGCTCGCTCCAGCCCGGCAGATTCGTCTGCTCGGTGCGGCTTATGACCAGACTATCGGGTTCGGCATCCCGGGTCACGGTGGTTCCTGCAGCCACCATGCAGGCGTCGCCAATGGTCACGGGTGCCACCAGCTGGGTATCCGATCCGATGAACACGCCATCACCGATCCGCGTGCGGTGCTTGTGCACACCATCGTAGTTGCAGGTGATCGTTCCGGCACCGATATTGACCTGTTCTCCCAGTATGGCATCCCCGACGTAGCTCAGGTGATTGACCTTGCTGCCGGCACCGATCTCGGCCTTCTTGAGTTCGACGAAATTCCCCGCCCTTGCGCCGGGACCAAGGACCGTCTCCGGCCGCAGCCTGGCGAACGGCCCGACCCGCGCGCCGGCCTCGAGCCGGGCACCGTCGATCACCGAATACGCCTCGATGCACACGTCCCGCGCCACAATGCAGTCCCGCAGCAGGCAGCCCGGACCGACACGGCTGCCGGCACCGACATGAACCGTCCCTTCGAAGATACAGTTGACGTCGATGCTCACATCCGCCTCGCAGACGAGTTCGCCGCGGACATCGAGACGACCCGGATCGGCGAGCGTGACGCCGGCCAGCATCAGGGCGTCGGCCTGGCGCAGCTGATAGGCGCGTTCACAGGCGGCGAGCTGGAGACGATTGTTCACCCCGGCCACTTCCTCCGGGTCGTCGGCAACCACCGCCTGCACGACAGATCCCTGCGCGACCGCAAGGCCGACCACGTCGGTCAGGTAATACTCTTCCTGGGCGTTGCGGTTGTCGCAGCCGGCGAGGAGGTTCCGCAGCAGGCCCGCCGGTGCCGCCAGCATGCCGGTGTTCACTTCGGTGATGGCGCGGGTGCCGGCATGGGCATCCTTCTCCTCGACGATCCGCTGCACCGCGCCGGCGTCATCCCTTACGATGCGGCCATACCCGCGGGGGTTCTCGAGCCGGGTGGTGAGGATCGCCACGCCGCTTCCGGCCGCCCCATGAAGGGCGGACAGGGTTGCCGGGCGCACCAGGGGCACGTCCCCGTACAGCACCAGCACCCCCGCGTCATCCGGAACATTCGGCAATGCCTGGGCGACGGCGTGTCCGGTGCCGAGCTGGCTTGCCTGCTCCACCCAGCGCAGGTCCGGTTCCGACAGCATGGCGCGGACCTGCTCCCCACCGTGGCCGTGCACCACATGCACGGCCACGGGGTCGAGCGCGCGGGCGGTAGCGGTCACATGGGCAAGCAACGGACGGCCGGCAAGGCCATGCAGCACCTTGGGCAGATCCGAACGCATACGCGTGCCCTGGCCGGCAGCAAGGACGATCACGTGCAGGGGTGGGCGGGCTGGCATTGTACAATCTCCCGGGTCTCGGGGGCCGCGGGCGCGGCCCTTTGCCATTGCCTGGCGATTCTCCCAGAAAAAAACCGCCGCGACGCGCAGGCGAGGCGGCGGTTCCCTGTGTCCGCGGACACCCGGTCCGCAGTGACCGTTACTTCTTGCCCCGCTTCTTGCGCAGGCTCTGAATGGCGCGCAGCTGTGCGGCCGCCGCCGCCAGCTCCGTCTGCGCACGGGCGTAGTCGATCTCGCCGGTACGATTGCGGATGGCTTCCTCGGCGCGCTTCTTCGCTTCCTGGGCAGCGGCCTCGTCAAGGTCCTTGGCCCGGGCGGCCGTATCCGCAAGGACGGTGACCACCCGCGGCTGAACCTCGATCATACCCCCGGAGACATAGAAGAACTGTTCCTCGCCGCCGGGCATCCGCACCCGTACCTCTCCCGGCTGCAGGCGCGCGAGCAGCGGCGCATGGCGGGGCAGGATTCCCAGCTCCCCCTCGAAGGCACGGGCGACGACGAACTCGACTTCGCCGGAGAAGATCTCTTCCTCGGCGCTGACGACGTCCAGATGCATGGTACTGGCCATAGGGGTACCTATCCGGTTACAGGTTCTTCGCCTTCTCGACGGCTTCCTCGATGGTACCGACCATGTAGAAGGCCTGCTCGGGCAGTTCGTCGTAGTCCCCGGCAACAATACCCTTGAAGCCGCGGATCGTGTCCTTCAGCGACACGTACTTGCCGGGGGAGCCCGTGAACACCTCCGCCACGAAGAACGGCTGCGACAGGAACCGCTGGATCTTGCGCGCCCGCGCCACGGTGAGCTTGTCCTCTTCCGAGAGCTCGTCCATTCCGAGAATGGCAATGATGTCCTTGAGCTCCTTGTAGCGCTGCAGCGTCCCCTGCACCGAACGGGCCACGTCGTAGTGCTCCTCCCCGATCACCAGCGGATCGAGCTGCCGGCTGGTGGAGTCCAGCGGGTCCACGGCCGGATAGATGCCCAGCGAGGCGATATCCCGGGACAGCACCACGGTGGCGTCCAGGTGGGCGAACGTCGTCGCCGGGGAGGGGTCCGTGAGATCGTCAGCCGGCACATACACCGCCTGGATGGAGGTGATCGAACCGGTCTTGGTGGAAGTGATCCGCTCCTGCAACACACCCATCTCCTCCGCCAGGGTGGGCTGGTAGCCCACCGCCGAGGGCATGCGGCCCAGGAGCGCGGAGACCTCGGTTCCGGCCAGCGTGTAGCGGTAGATGTTGTCGATGAACAGCAGCACGTCGCGGCCTTCGTCCCGGAAGTACTCGGCCATGGTCAGGCCGGTCAGGCCCACCCGCAGGCGGTTGCCCGGCGGCTCGTTCATCTGGCCGTATACCAGGGCCACCTTGTCGAGCACGTTGGAGTCCTTCATCTCGTGGTAGAAGTCGTTCCCTTCCCGGGTACGTTCCCCCACGCCGGCGAACACGGAAAAGCCGCTGTGCTCGATGGCGATGTTGCGGATGAGCTCCATCATGTTCACCGTCTTGCCCACACCGGCGCCGCCGAACAGGCCGACCTTGCCGCCCTTGGCGAAGGGACACATCAGGTCGATCACCTTGATGCCGGTCTCAAGCAGTTCCTGGCTCGCCGCCTGCTCGTCGAAGGCCGGGGCCTTGCGGTGAATCGCCCAGCTCTCCTCGTTGCCGATCTCGCCGGCCTCGTCGATGGGGTGGCCGAGCACGTCCATGATGCGCCCCAGGGTCTTCTGGCCCACCGGCACGGAGATCGGGTTGCCGGTGCCGTCCACTTTCACGCCACGCTTCAGGCCGTCCGTGCTTCCCATGGCAATGCAGCGGACGACCCCGTCGCCGATCTGCTGCTGCACCTCAAGCACCAGGCCGGCATCGTCCACCTTGAGGGCGTCGTAGACCTTGGGCACGGAGTCGCGGGAGAATTCCACGTCCACCACGGCGCCGATGATCTGGACAATCTTTCCTGAGCTCATACCCCGGTTCCTCTAGAAACGATTCTTGAAAACGACAGCGACCCCGTTCCCTGGCCTTGCGGCGCCGGCCTACACCGCGGCAGCGCCCGATACGATTTCCGTCAGCTCGGTCGTGATTGCCGCCTGGCGCGCCTTGTTGTAAACCAGCTGCAGGTCGTCGATCAGCGCTTCGGCGTTGTCGGAGGCGCTCTTCATGGCAACCATGCGCGCCGCCTGCTCGCTGGCGATATTGTCCACCACCGACTGGTAGACGATGGACTCCACGTAGCGCTGCAGCAGCTGGTCCAGCACTTCCTGGGCATTCGGTTCGTAGATGTAGTCCCAGCCGTACGCCTTGTCCTCGCCCTCGTCGGCACCCCCGTGCTCGGTATCCAGATCCACCGGCGGCAGGGGCAGCAGTGTCTCCAGCCGTGGTTCCTGGGTCATGGTGTTGATGAAGCGGTTGTAGACCAGCACGATCTGATCGATACGGTCCTCACGGAAACCGTCCAGCATGACCTTGATGGAGCCGAGCAGATCGGCAATGTGGGGCGTGTCCCCAAGGTGGGTCACGTGGGCGACCAGATTGACCTGCAGCCTTGAGAAGAACTGCAGCCCCTTGTTGCCGATGGCGCAGACATCCGTTCCGATTCCCTCCTGCTGGCAGCGGGAGAGATGCGGCAGCAGGCGGCGGAACAGGTTGGCGTTAAGCCCGCCGCAGAGGCCGCGATCGGAGGTAATGACGATGTAGCCGATCCGCTTCACCTCCCGTTCGGCGAGGAACGGGTGCCGGTATTCCGGGTCCGCCTTGGCCAGGTGCGCGATGACATTGCGGATCTTGTCGGAGTAGGGCCGTGCCCGCTGCATGCGCTGCTGCGCGGAGCGCATCTTGCTCGCTGCCACCATCTCCATGGCACTGGTGATCTTCTGCGTGCTCTGCACGCTCTTGATCTTCGTGCGTATCTCTTTTGCGCCGGCCATGCGATTACTCCGATGCCGTTACCACGAACCCTGGGCCTTGTACTCGTCGAGGATCCTGCGAAGCCCGCCCTCGATCTCGTCGTCGTAATCCCCGGTTTCGTTGATCCTTGCCGCCAGCTCCGCGTGGTGGCTCTTCAGGTGCTGGTGCAGCCCGTCCTCGAAAGCGCCAACCTTGTTGAGCTCCAGATCATCCAGATAGCCCTCGTTCGCCGCGAACAGCGACACTGCGATCTCGGCGATCGGCAGCGGGGCATACTGCTTCTGCTTCATCAGCTCGGTAACCCGCTGGCCGCGTTCCAGCTGTTTGCGGGTGGCCTCGTCCAGGTCGGAGGCGAACTGGGCGAAGGCCGCCAGCTCCCGGTACTGGGCCAGCGAGAGACGGATACCGCCGCCCAGTTTCTTGATGATCTTGGTCTGCGCCGCGCCACCGACCCGGGAGACCGAGATGCCGGCATTGATGGCCGGGCGGATACCGGAGTTGAACAGGTCCGTCTCCAGAAAGATCTGGCCGTCGGTGATCGAGATCACGTTGGTGGGCACGAAGGCGGACACGTCCCCGGCCTGGGTCTCGATGATCGGCAGTGCCGTCAGCGACCCGGTCCTGCCCTTGACTTCGCCGTTGGTGATCTTCTCCACGTACTCGGCGTTGATGCGGGCAGCACGCTCCAGCAGGCGGGAGTGGAGGTAGAACACGTCCCCGGGGAAGGCCTCGCGCCCGGGTGGCCGGCGCAGCAGCAGAGACACCTGCCGGTAGGCCACCGCCTGCTTGGAGAGGTCGTCGTAGACGATGAGCGCATCCTCGCCGCGGTCTCGGAAATACTCGCCCATGGAACAGCCGGCGTACGGGGCGATGAACTGCAGGGCAGCCGACTCGGAGGCGGCTGCCGCCACCACGATGGTGTGCTCCATGGCGCCGTGCTCTTCGAGCTTGCGCACCACGTTGGCGATGGACGAGGCCTTCTGGCCCACCGCGACGTAGATGCACTTAACGCCGGTTCCCTTCTGGTTGATGATGGTATCCACCGCCACCGCGGTCTTGCCGGTCTGGCGATCGCCGATGATCAACTCACGCTGGCCCCGTCCGATGGGAACCATGGCATCGATGGCCTTGAGCCCGGTCTGAACGGGCTGCTCCACCGACTGCCGGGCGATGACGCCCGGTGCCACCTTCTCCACCGGTGCACTGGACTGCGTCTGGATCGGGCCCTTGCCGTCGATGGCGTTGCCCAGGGCATCCACCACCCGGCCGATCAGCGCCTCCCCGGTCGGCACCTCCAGGATGCGGCCGGTGCACTTCACCGCCGCGCCCTCGGTAATGTGCCGATAGTCCCCCAGGATCACCGCACCGACGGAGTCCCGCTCCAGGTTCAGTGCCATACCGTAGGTATCGTCGGGAAACTCGAGCATTTCCCCCTGCATGACATCCGCGAGCCCGGCAATGCGGACGATGCCGTCCTGCACGGACACCGCGGTACCCTCGTTGCGGGCCTCGGACGCAGCCTCGAAGTTCTCGAGCCGCTGCTTGATAAGATCACTGATTTCCGACGCTTTGAGTTGCATAGGAGTCGTCCCCTTAGCGGTTCAGCTGCGTACTCAGGCGCTGCAGCCTGTCTCGCACCGAACCATCGATAACCAAATCCCCCGCGCGGATCACCGCTCCGCCCAGCAGCCGCTCGTCCACGGTGGTCTCCAGCGTAACCTTGCGCTTGAGTCTGCGCCCCAGGGCTTCGGCGAGGGTGTTCCGCACGGCGTCGTCCACCGGCTGCGCCGAGGTCAGCACCGCCTGCAGGGTTCCTTCTTCCTCGGCACGCAGCGCCTCGAACTGCCGGTGCAGCACCGGCAACGCGATGAGGCGTCGGCTCTCCGCCAGCAGCCGCACCAGGTTACGGCCGCCCTGGTCGAGGTGTTCGCCGCACAGATCCAGGAACAGTGTCACCAGCTCCTCCGCGGAGGGACGGGGACTGGAGAGCACCGGACCCATGCGCTCGTCGTCGGCGATGGTCGCCAGCAGCGCCAGCATCTCCGACCACTCGGCCAGGCGGCCCTGTTCACGGGCCAGACTGAAGACGGCCTGCGCATACGGCCGGGCGATTGTATAGGGCTCAGCCATCGCGTTCCGCCTCAGAGTTGCCTGGCAAGATCGTTGAGCAGATCATTGTGCGCCTTGGCGTCCACTTCCCGCTCGAGCACCCGCGTAGCGCCGGTAATCGCAAGGGTCACGACCTGCTCGCGCAGTTCCCGCTTGGCCTTGTTGAGTTCCTGCTCGATCTGCGCCTGGGCCTGGGCGAGCTGACGCTCGCCTTCCTTGCGTGCCGTCTCGCGGGACTCCTCGATCAGTTCGTTGGCCCGCTTGTTGGCCTGGTCGAGAATCTCGTTCGCCTTGGCCCGGGCCTCCTTGAGGACTTCGGACTTGTGGGCCTCGGCCTCTTCGAGATCCTTGCGACCACGCTCGGCGGCAGCCAGGCCTTCGCTGATCTTGCGCTGGCGCTCCTCCATGGCCTGCGAGATGACCGGCCATACGAACTTCATGGTGAACCAGACGAAGATGCCGAAGGCGATCATCTGGCCCAAGAGCGTGGCATTGATTCCCATGCCCTACCTCCAGTGCCGAATCCTGTGGGTAATCCGGTAGAACCGGGTGTCAGCCACCGGCGGCAGCCTGCACGGGGCCCAGGAACGGGTTGGCGAAGGTGAAGATCAGCGCCACGGCAACGCCGATCATGGTCACGGCGTCCAGCAGACCGGCGATCAGGAACATGCGGCCCTGGAGCATCGGCGCGAGTTCGGGCTGCCGGGCAACGCTTTCAAGAAACTTGCCCCCCATGAGGCCGAAACCGAGGGCCGTACCGAAGGCACCACCGGCGAAGA
>SLLM01000325.1 GCA_007134055.1 Ectothiorhodospiraceae bacterium
CGGCATCGTTGCCGACAGTGCTCCATTCCTGCGCGCCATGGCCGACACCCGGGCTCCGGCAATGCCGGATGGTCGCGCCGACTGGATCGGCGAACTGCACGGTATACAGAATGAGCTGCGCCGGTACCGGCCGTTTCCCTGCCGGCACGGGGTGGATTTCGGTCGGGTCATTGCAGCAGTGGACACCCTTGCCGCCGACGACGCCATCCTGACCCTGGATTCGGGCAACTTCGCCAGCTGGGTGCACCGCCACCTGTGCCTTACCTCCGGACAACGACTGCTCGGCTCCTCGTCCGGCTCCATGGGCGGGGGCGTACCCAGCGCGGTGGCCGCCGCGCTGCGTTATCCCGGGAGGCAGGTCATCGCCTTCCTCGGCGACGGCGGCGCACTGATGACCGGCAACGAACTGGCCACTGCGATCCACTACCGCGCCGACGTCAAGCTCATCATTGCCAACAACAATGCCTATGGCACCATTCGCAATTATCAGGAACGGACCTACCCGGGCCGCTATCCGGGAACGTCCCTGTCCAATCCGGACTTCGCCGCCTGGGCGGAAGCGTTCGGCGCCCGTGGATTCCGCCTTACCGCGGACGGGGAGGTGGAACAGGTGATCCGGGCAGCCCTGGAATGCGATGGCCCGGCGGTGGTCGACGTGCGCCAGAGCCTGGAACGCCTCAACGCGTTCAGCCCGCCCGTCGACGCGGAGCCCGGGACGGAATGAGACCACTGCGGAAGCCGTGATGAAGCAACCACTCGAGGGGGTCCGCATCCTGGACCTCACGCGCATCCTGGCCGGGCCGAGCTGTACCCAGATCCTCGGTGATCTCGGGGCCGACGTCATCAAGGTAGAGCGCCCGGGCCGCGGTGACGACACCCGCGGCTGGGGACCGCCCTTCCTGCGTGACGGCGACGGCGAGCCGACGACCGAGAGCGCCTACTACCTGTGCGCAAACCGCAACAAGCGCTCCCTGAGCCTGGACATCGCCTCCCCGGAAGGGCGCGACATCCTGGAACGGCTGCTCGGCACCTGCGACGTGCTGGTAGAAAACTTCAAGGTCGGCGACCTGGAGCGCCGCGGCTTTGGCTGGGAAGCCGTGCATGCCCGTCACCCGGGCCTGATCTACTGTTCCATCACCGGCTTCGGCCAGGATGGGCCCTACGCCGGTCGTCCCGGGTACGATTTCATCATCCAGGGCATGGGCGGCATCATGAGCATCACCGGTGAGCCCGACGGCCAGCCGATGAAGGTCGGGGTGGCGATATCCGACGTCATGGCGGGGATGTACGCCTGTGTGTCCATTCTCGCCGCCCTGCGTCAGCGCGAACACACGGGCCACGGCCGGCAGATCGACATTTCGCTGCTCGACGCGCAGGTGGCCTGGCTCTACAACCAGGCCGCCAACTACCTGGTGGGCGGCGAGGAACAGGAACCGCAACGGCTGGGCAACGCCCATCCGAACATCGTGCCCTACCAGTGCTTTGCCACCGCCGACGGCCATATCAATGTCGCCATCGGTAACGACACCCAGTTCCAGCGCTTGTGCCGCTTCGCCGGCCGGCCGGAACTGGGGGAGGATCCCCGCTTCGCCACCAACTCCCAGCGCCTGGCCAACCGCGAGACGCTGATCCCCCTGCTGCAGGAGATCTTCGCCGCCCGTGGCACCGACGACTGGCTCGACGGCCTCGAACGCCACCAGATCCCCTGCGGCCCGATCAACTCCATGAGCCAGGTATTCCGCGACCCCCAGGTACGGCACCGGGGCATGCTCACCCACGTCCGCCACCCGGCGGCTGGCGATGCGGCCATGCCCCTGGTGGCAAGTCCGATCCGCATGGACGGCGAACGACCACCCATTCGCCGCGCACCGCCCACCGCCGGGCAGCACACGGAGGAACTGCTCGACGAGCTGCTGGGCCTGGACGCCGAGCAGGTGGCCGAGCTGCGGGGGCGGGGTATCGTCTAGTATTCCTGCGATGGTAGCATCGCCATGGCTCAGTGGGCCTCTTCCCAGTTGTCCCCGAGCCCGACGTCGACTTCCAGGGGCACGTCCAGTTCGGCGGCGCCCGCCATCAGCTCCCGCACCTGCCCGGTAACAGCGTCGGCGTCCTGCTGCCGGACCTCGAACACCAGTTCGTCGTGGACCTGCATCACCATGAGCACGTCCGGCGCTTCCTCCTGCAACCAGGCGTCCAGCCGGATCATGGCCCGCTTGATGATATCCGCCGCGCTGCCCTGCATGGGTGCATTGATGGCGGTGCGCTCTGCGTACTGCCGCCGCGGGGCGTTGCGGGAGTTGATTTCCGGCAGGTAGAGGCGGCGGCCATAGACGGTCTCCACGTACCCCTGCTCGTGGGCCTGGCGGCGGGTGCGGTCCATGTACTCGCGGACACCGGCGAAACGCTGGAAGTAGCGGTCCACGTACTCCTGGGCCTGGCCCCGTTCGACCCCGATCTGCCGCGCCAGCCCGAACGCGGACATGCCGTAGATCAGCCCGAAGTTGATGGCCTTGGCGGCGCGTCGCTGCTCGTCGCTGACCTGCTCCAGCTCCACCCCGAACACCTCCGATGCGGTGGCCCGGTGGATGTCCCGGCGCTCCGCGAAAGCGCGGCGCAGGCCCTCGTCGCCGGAGAGATGGGCCATGATCCGCAGTTCCACCTGGGAGTAGTCCGCCGCCAGCAGGCGGTAGCCGGGCGTGGCGATGAACGCCTTGCGGATCCGTCGCCCTTCGGGGCTGCGCACGGGGATGTTCTGCAGGTTGGGGTCGGAGGATGAGAGCCGTCCCGTGGCCGCCACGGCCTGGTGATAGGACGTGTGCACGCGGCCCGTGTCCGGGTCGATCATCTGCGGCAGCTTGTCGGTATAGGTGGACTTGAGTTTGGACATGGCCCGGTACTCCAGGATGAGCCGGGGCAGGGCGTAGTCGTGGGCCAGTTCCTGGAGCACGGACTCGGCCGTGGACGGCTGGCCCTTGGGGGTCTTCTGCAGCACCGGCAGGCCCTGGCGTTCGAACAGGATCTCCTGGATCTGGCGGGGTGAGCCCAGGTTGAAGGGGCCGCCGGCCTCCTTGTGGGCCTGCTGCTCGATGCCCTGCATCTTCTCCGCCAGTTCCCGGCTCTGCCGGGAGAGCAGTTCCCGGTCCACCAGCACGCCGTTGCGCTCCATGCGCGAGAGTACCGGCACCAGGGGCATCTCGATCTCCCGGTAGACCGAGGCCAGCGCAGGAATCCGCTCCAGCCTGGGCCACAGGGTGTGATGCAGCTGCAGGGTGACGTCGGCGTCCTCCGCGGCATAGGCCGTCGCCTCCTCAAGCGCCACCTGGTTGAAGGTGATCTGCTTCGCGCCCTTGCCCGCCACCTCCTCGAACTTGATCGTGCCGCGGCCCAGGTACTTGAGCGCCAGCGAATCCATGTCATGGCGGGTGGCGGTGGAGTCGAGCACGTAGGACTGCAGCATGGTGTCGTGGGCGATGCCCCGCAGCTCGATGCCGTGGCGGGCGAGCACGCTCATGTCGTATTTCAGGTTCTGCCCCAGCTTGGCCCGGTCCGGATCCTCCAGCAACGGCTTGCAGCGGGACAGCACGGCATCCCGGTCCAGCTGATCCGGCGCCCCCGGGTAATCATGCCCCACCGGCACGTAGACGGCTTCCCCCGGTTCCACCGCGAGGCAGAGGCCGACGATGCGGGCCTGCATGTAATCCAGGGAATCGGTCTCCAGGTCGAAGGCGAAGAGCTCGGCGTCCTCCAGGCGGGCAAGCCAGGCATCGAGTTCCTCGTCCCCGGTCACCGTGCCGTAGTTAGCCCCCGGGGCCGGGTTGCCATCCCCGGAGCCCTCCGTACCATCTGCGCCGAGCTGGGACAGCCAGCCGGAGAACTCGAACTTCCGGTAGTATTCGCGCAGGGTCTCGGTGTCCGCCTCCCCGCGGACCATATTCTCAGGCTGCTGGTCAAGCTCCAGGTCGCAGCGGATGGTTGCAAGGTCGCGGGAGAGGGGCAGCTCATCCCGGTGTCCGCGCAGGCTCTCCCCGACCTTGCCGCGGATTTCATCCGCGTGGCGCAACACGCCGTCCAGGTCCCCGTACTCGCCAAGCCATCTGGCGGCAGTCTTGGCGCCGACCTTGGGAATCCCGGGGATGTTGTCGGAGGTGTCGCCCACCAGTGCCAGGTAGTCGATGATACGCTCCGGGGGCACACCGAATTTCTCCTTCACTCCGGCCGCGTCCAGGGTCCTGCCGGTCATGGTATTGAGCAGTGTTACGCCCTCACCAACCAGCTGGGCCATGTCCTTGTCCCCGGTGGAGATCACCACCTCGTGGCCCGCGGCTACCGCCCTGCGGGCGAGGGTCCCGATGACGTCATCGGCCTCCACCCCCGGAACCTCCAGCAACGGCAGGCCCATGGCACGGACGATCTCCTTCAGTGGCTCCACCTGGGGACGAAGGTCCTCCGGCATGCTCGGACGGTTGGCCTTGTACTGCTCGAACAGCTCGTCGCGGAAGGTCTTGCCCGGGGCGTCGAACACGACCGCTACATGACTCGGCTGGTAGTCCTCCAGCAGCTTGCGCAGCATGTTCACCACGCCGTATATGGCGCCGGTGGGCTCACCGGCGGAGGTGGTGAGCGGCGGCAGCGCGTGAAAGGCACGGTACAGGTAGGAGGATCCGTCAACGAGGACCAGGGGCTTGTTGTCAGTCATGATTCCGTTTTCCTGGCCGGGCGGCAGGGGTAACCGCCGCAGCCCCTTGGGTTGGTGTTCTCTTCCGGGCGCAGCCCCTGTCAGAAGGCCAGGACGACCCCGAGCCACGGCCCCGCCAGATGGACATCGGCATCGAAACCGTCGAGATCGTCCACCCGCATGTCCAGCCACCGGTACCCCCCGGCCATGCCCACCTCGCCGACGCCAAGGGGGAGGAGATACCCCAGGCTCGCGTTCAGGTCCAGCAGACGATTGCCGGAATAGGCGATCACATGCCCTTCCAGGGCCGCATACAGGCCGCTCCCCGGCACCTCCAGCCGTACCTGCCCATAGGCAAGCGGGACGAAACCGCTGAACGAGATCCGCTCGCGATCGCCGCTGTCCCGGTCCTCGATCTCCGCGCGTCCGTCGAGATACCTGAAGTTCAACCCCAGGTCCACCCGCGCGGTACCGTCAACCGGCGTAAGGTAGGCAATGAAATCGGCCTGATCCAGCTCCAGCTCGGAGCGCACCCGGGTATCCTGGCTGAAGTCGATACTGCCGAACCGGAACACGGCGCGCTCCACCGTTCCGGTCCCGCTCAGGGACACCGGGGTATACTGGAACCTCAGGCCAGGCAACCCGGTGGGCGTATCCACGCCGACCCACGCAAACGGGGCCCGGTCGTCGCCGATCCCCAGATCGTCTTCCACATCGGCGTAGTCATCGCCGCTGGAACGGATCTCCCCGCCGGGGGACTGGTACCAGTAGACAACGCCCGCATGCACGCCAGGCAATTGTGCCTGGAGCGCCGGAGAGAGGCAGAACAGCAGGATCAACAAGCATACGCGAAGTCGGGCCACGACATTGCTCCCAGCCATCCGGTGACAGTACACGTGAAACGGTGACAGGACCGACGCCAGCATACGCAATCGATGCTGGCCTTGTAACGCCCGGACGCGGGATACTTCCCTCATACGGGGCCGTCGCCGCAAGGGAAGCCGTCCGCGAGCGTCCCGGAAACTCTCGTCAGGTTACACGGAGCCGCCATGAGCAGCTTTGACAAGTTCACCGGCCGGGCGCCGATCAACGACTCGCTGATGACTCGGGAATCCTGGAAGATCTTCCAGATCATGGCCGAGTTCGTCGAGGGATTCGAGCGACTCGCCCAGATCAAGCCCTCCGTCAGCGTATTCGGTTCTGCCCGGGTTCCGCCGGAGCACCCGTACTACCGCCTCGCCGAGGAAACCGCCCGGCAACTCTCGGACGCCGGTTTCTCCGTGGTCTCCGGCGGCGGCCCCGGCATCATGGAAGCGGCCAACCGCGGCGCCTACGCGGGCAAGTCTCTGAGTATCGGTCTGAACATCCAGTTGCCCAAGGAGCAGTCGGGCAACCCGTACCAGGACATCAGCCTGAATTTCCGGCATTTCTTCTCACGCAAGGTGATGTTCGTGAAATACGCTTCGGCGTATGTGGTACTGCCCGGCGGTTTCGGCACCCTGGACGAACTCGCCGAAATCCTCACCCTGGTGCAGACGGGCAAGACGCGCCGCATTCCCGTCATCCTCGTCCACAGCGCATTCTGGCAGGGCCTGATCGACTGGTTCCAGGCGCGCCTGGTGGAGGAAGGCATGATCAGCGCCTCCGACATGAACCTGTTCCGGGTGGTGGATGACCCCGGCGATGTCGTGGAGGCGATCTTCGATCACTACGAGGACCGCGGCTTCGAACCGTCGGCCTGGGAGAAGGAGATACTGCTGGATCTGTAGGGAGACGGGGCACTGCCCGGACACCGGGAGGGTTCAGGCACCCTCCAGTTTGGCATAGGAGGCTACCAGCCATTTCGCGCCGGCACCGTCAAAGTTGACCTGGATGCGGGCACTGGCACCCTGGCCCTCGTACTGCAGGACCACGCCCTCGCCGAACTTCGGGTGGCGCACCCGCTGCCCCAGGTGAAAGGCGCCGTCACTGATCTCCGTGCCCCGGGCCAGGCCCCGCCGCAGCGCCAGGGCCGGACGACTCACCGCCACCTGGCTGCGGACGTGGTGGATGGACCCCTCGGGCAGCTCGCTGATGAAGCGCGAGGGCACGCACCAGCGTTCCTCACCGTACAGGCGCCGCTTCTCCGCCCACGTCAGCACCAGCTGCCGCCGCGCCCGGGTGATGCCGACGTAGCACAGGCGCCGCTCCTCCTCGAGCCGGGCGGCATCCTCGGCAGACATGCGGTGGGGAAACAGGCCCTCTTCCAGTCCGGCCAGGCAGACCCAGGGGAACTCCAGCCCCTTCGCCGAGTGCAGGGTCATGAGCTGGACGCAGTCCTGCCAGTCCTGCGCCTGGCCTTCACCTGCCTCGAGCGCCGCGTGGGCCAGGAACGCCGTCAGAGTATCCATGTCGCCATCCGTCTCCCACTCCTGCTCGAAGGAGCGGGCGGCGTTGAGCAGTTCTTCCAGGTTCTCCAGGCGCGACTCTCCCCGGTCATCCCGGTCCCGCGCGAACAGTTCGCGCAGGCCGGCGCCGCGGATGACCCGATCGATGCCCTCGGCGAGCGGCTGCTCGGCGATCTGCTCCGCCAGGGCCTGGATCAGCGCCACGAACCGGGTGACGGCATTATGCGCCCGTCCCGGAAGCAGCCCCTGCGCCAGGGCGGCGTCCGTCGCCTCCCAGAGGCTCCCGCCGTGGCGGCGGGCCTGTTCCCGGATCAGATCCACGGTCTTGCCGCCGATGCCCCGGGGGGGCGTGTTGACGATGCGCTCGAAGGACGGGTCATCCCCGTGGTTGGTCACCAGCCGGAGGTACGCGAGGGCGTCCTTGATCTCCGCCCGCTCGAAGAAGCGCAGCCCCCCGTACACCCGGTAGGGAATGCCCTGCGCAAGGAGCGTTTCCTCAAAGACCCGGGACTGGGCGTTGGACCGGTACAGGATGGCGATTTCGGAGCGGGCCAGGCCGCCGGACACCGCGTCCTGGATGCGGTCGACTACGAAGCGGGCCTCGTCGAGCTCGTTGAAGGCGGCGTAGAGGAGGATTGGTTCCCCGTCCTCACCGGCGGTCCAGAGCTTCTTGCCCATGCGTCCGGTGTTGTGGTCGATCAGGGAGTTGGCAGCGCCGAGTATGGTGCCCGTGGACCGGTAGTTCTGCTCCAGCCGCAGTATGCGGGTGTCGGGATAGTCGTCGGTGAATCGGCGTATGTTCTCCACCCTGGCGCCGCGCCAGCCATAGATGGACTGATCGTCGTCACCGACCACGAACACATCCGCGTCCTCCCCGGCGAGCATTCGCAGCCAGGCATACTGGATGCCGTTGGTATCCTGGAACTCGTCCACCAGAATGTGGCGGAACTGCTCGCGGTAGTGGGCCCGCAGGCCGGCGTGATCGCGGAGCAGCTCGAAGCTGCGCAGCAGCAGCTCGGCGAAATCCACCTGGCCAGTGCGCTCGCACGCCTCCTGGTAGGCGCCGTAGACGCGGACCATCACGTCGCTGTGGGGATCGACTCCCTCGGCCAGATCCCCCGGGCGCTGGCCGTCATCCTTGCGGCTGTTGATGTAGCCCTGCACCTGGCGCACGGGGAAGCGGGCCTCATCCACTTCCAGGAGCCGCATGACGCGACGGATCAGGCGCTTCTGGTCGTCGGCATCCAGAATCTGGAAGGTTTCCGTCAGCCCCGCCTCCCGCCAGTGTCGCCGCAGCAACCGGTGCGACAGGCCGTGGAACGTGCCGGTCCACATGCCCGCGGCGCTGAAGCCCAGCAGTGCTTCGATCCGCCCCCGCATCTCCGCGGCCGCCTTGTTGGTGAACGTCACCGCCAGCTGCGTGTAGGGGGAGGCACCCTCGACCCGGATCAGCCAGGCCGCCCTGTGCACCAGCACCCGGGTCTTGCCGCTGCCGGCCCCGGCCAGTACCAGGGTCCGTCCCAGAGGCACGGTCACCGCCTCGCGCTGCGCCTCATTGAGGGGGTCGAGAATGTGGGAGACATCTTCTTCCATGGGCGGGCAGCATACCCTACCGGGGCGCCGGAATTCACGCCGGGTTCAGGCGGCATTCAGCATGCGGATCGGCTCCAGCCCGCGCACCTGCTCGGCGATCGCCTGCATCGTGGGTTCCCGGGCGGAACCCTTGCGCCAGAGCAGGGCGATATGGCGCTCCGGTTCCGGCGCCTCGAAGCGCTGTATCCGGATGGCGCCGGCGTTGGCAATCCCCGAGGTGGACAGGGCCGCGAGCTTTGGCAGGAGGGTGATGCCGGCGCCTGCGGCAACCATCTGCCGCAGGGTCTCCAGGCTGGTCGCGCGGAACTCGCGCTCCTCGCTGGCACCGACCAGCTTGCAGATGTCCAGCGCCTGATCCCGCATGCAATGGCCTTCCTCCAGCAGCAGGATGCGGGCATCCGCGAGCCGCTCCAGGCTGGTACGTTCCCGCCTGCCCAGCTCGTGGTTCTGCGGCAGGGCAAGCAAGAAGGGCTCATCGTACAGGTGGGCCTGGGCGAAACCGTCGGCGCCTTCTACCGGCACCGCGAGCACCGCAGCGTCCAGGGTGCCGTTGCGCAGCCGGTCCAGGCACTGGGCGGTCTGTTCCTCGTGCAGCAGCATGCGCAGCCGCGGCAGCGCCTTCCGGATCGCCGGCACCAGGTGCGGCAGGAGGTAGGGGGCGACGGTGGGAATCAGCCCGAGGCGGAGGTCACCGGCCATGGGATCGCTGGCGGCGCGGGCCACCTGGACGATGTCATCGGCGGCGCTGAGGATATAACGGGAACGTTGCGCCACTTCCTCGCCGATCGGGGTGAGCATGACCCGGCGGTTACTGCGCTCGATCAGCTGCACCCCGAGGAAGCCTTCCAGCTTCTTGATCTGGGCGCTCAGGGTCGGCTGGCTGACGTAACAGGCCTCGGCGGCCCGGCCGAAGTGCCGCTTGTCCGCCACCGCCACGAGGTAGCGCAGGTCCCGCAGGTTCATGGCTTTCCACTCCTCTGGGTAAAGCCTGTTCCGACGCCGCGGGGGCGTCGCGAGGGTTCCGCAACGGAACAGACGCCTGGTGTTCCTTGACAGAAATTCCGCGAACTTCCGTCAAGGGACATCAGGGTACTATTACTCACACTCCGGAAAGAATCGCCATGTCCGCGCAGACCACAGGGCGCACTGCGCGGAACGGAAAAGGCTGCGGCGGGCACCATTGCGCCCGCCGCAGCCGTGCATCCACCGGCAAACCGGGGGCTAGTCCGTGGCAAGGACCAGTTCGGTACGCCGGTTCAGGTAGCGACCCACCGGAGTGGCGTTGGTGGCGATGGGCTCACCCTGGCCCTGCCCGCTGACCTGCAGCCGTCCGGCGTCCACCCCGCGTTCGATGAGGGCATCGGCCACCGCCCGCGCTCGCTGCTCCGAGACCTCCATGTTGACTCCCGCCGGACCGGTGCTGTCGCTATGCCCGAAGATGCGCAGGCCCGCCTCCGGCTGCTGCTCCAGGGCGAGTGCCACCTCGTCCAGTGTGCCGGCGGCATGACCGGCCGAGGTTTCGGCGAGGCCGTAGTGCACGCGCCACTCCGTGGCGTTGACCTCGACGGCCGCGGTGGTGTCGGCTGCCGGCTCGTGCTCCTGCCGCGGGGCCTCGGCGACATCGGACCGCTGCTGCGTTTCCGGTTCGGCCGCACTCTCGGCCGGCGCGGGCGCCTGTGCAGTCCGCCCGGCTGTCGCAGCCGCATCCTCGCGACCACCACCGAAGCGGTAAAGGACGCCGATCCCCACCAGGTCCGTGTCGTCTTCCTCCACCCGGTAGCGGTCCCAGGACAGCCGCGCGGAGAGGCTTTCGGTCATGCGCCACTCCAGGCCGAACCCGTAGACCGGATCGGTACCCGACCGGCTGTCGCGGTCGAAGCCGGCGATCCGGTGTTCCGAGCGCCAGTGGAAGACACCGCCCCGGATGTATCCGCGCAGATGGCGATTGAAGTCGTGTCCCAGGCTCAGGGCCAGCTCACCGCCGTAGCCCGAGCCCGGACGGGCATCGCGCAGCTGCCGCGGCGTGATCTCCTCGTTGGAATCCAGCTCCGTGGTGATCTCACCGAGATGCGTGTAGCCGCCTTCGAGGGCCAGCCAGCGATTGAACTGATATCCGGCGAACACGCGGCCGGCGAGGCGGTTCTCGTCGTCGACTTCCGCCTCGGCATTGATTCCCTCGCTCTCCAGGCGATCCGTGATCTCCGAGGAGGATACGTCGGTCATCGCCCAGCCCACCTGCCCCCCCAGGTACCAGCCCGGCTGGGTCACCCCCTGGGCGCCGGCCGTGGACGTGCCCAGGAGCAGCAGGGCGGCGCCCAGCAGCATCCTGCGATAGCGCAATGCCAGCAGGGCGAGGGGGAGCACCAGCCACGGACCCATGGAACCGCCGCCGCCACCGCTGCGCAGCGTGGTGGACGTGGTGGTGCCCAGGGAACCCGGATCGCGGATGACGCCATCGGCCTCGCCATCGAAGTCGTTGGGACCACCGTCCTCGATGATCAGGCGGACACACTGGTCGCCCTCATTGAGTCCTTCTTCCCAGCGGTCCGAACCAGGCCACGGGCAGGCACCGGAATCACGTCTCATCGCCGAATACAGCCGGTTGGCATCATCCTCGACGAAGGTCCGCCAGCCGTCGGCGTGGTACTTGCGCCAGGCTGCTGCCTCGGGGATGGTCTCCTCCGGAGGCAGCGGGACGACCACCGGCACGGACTGCCCGGGGAAGTCCATACCGTGGATCTCGAAGTCCACCCGGTAGCCCAGGTGATCGTAGACACTGTCCGCGGAGTTGCCGAGAGCCTGGCCGTAGTCGTCGACCAGCTCGGCGATCTCCACTTCAAGACCGAAGTCCCCGCTCTGCCAGGACGCGAAGTCGGACATGGAACCCAGGGACAGGGTGTAGCTCTCCGGCACCTCCAGGTAGACGCCGCCATCGGCACGATCCACCTGGCTGCAGGTCCGGGTGCTCTCACCGCGGAAGGGTTCGACACCCTGCGGGCAGATGGCGAGCAGGTTGCCCGGGGTCTCGGTGCTGAACGCGGCAAAGGCCTCGGCCGCCGGGTCGCCGGCGCTGTCGACCACCCGCAGGCGCAGACTGACACTTGCCTGCCGGGACGTCTCCCCCGTTTCCCGGACCCGCAGGCGTACGTCATAACGCTGGCCCACGTTCAGGTAGGCGGGATCGAAACTCGCGGTCGGGCCGCTGTCGCCGTGAATCCCCAGATCGATGGAGGAGTTGCTCCAGTCGAACTGGTAACCGGTTTCGCTGAACATCGCCCCGGTGCCGGGATGCCGCGCACGGATGCTGACCGGGCCGCTGGCGCGGCTGATCACCGTTGCCACGATCTTCTCTCCCTGGCTCGCCTCGAGGCCCGCGAACAGGGGCACCGACGCTGCATCCTGCAGCTCCACCACGTGCTCCACGGGATTCCCGAGCAGGGCGTGCTCCGGTCCGCTGCCTTCCTGCAGGCGAATGCGCACGGTAGAGGAATCCGCCTGTGGCGTGAGCAGGAACGTCCGGATGCGCTTGCCGTCGCCATCCTCGGTGAACTCGAACGTACCGGACGCGGCCAGTTCGGAGTCCCCGAGGAGATCATGGCCGCTCACCTCGTAGGGTACGCGCACGGGATACTGTCCCGGCGTTCCCTCCAGCACGGCACGGACCACGGTGGTCTGGCCGCTGGTGCCCGGCTGACGGGTACTGGTGAAGGCGACCTGCGGCCGGACGATGAAGTCCACCGTAAAGGTGAGTTCCTCGCCGTCATCGAAGGCCAGGGTGAAGACACCACCCCGCTCGGCCTTGAAGATGTAGTAGCCGTCGCCATCGTCCATCAGCACCGCCGAACCGTCCGCCGGATCGGTGAGCAGCAACGGACTGACACCCTCTCCCAGCTCCTCGCTGGAACCGCCCCGAAGGACGTCGCCCCCGGCGATGAGGGTTCCGGTCTTGCCGACCACCTTGAAGCGGAACTCCTCGCCGGTGGCCACGTTCTGCGGCTCCAATGGATTGCCTTCGTCATCGAAGATGCCGATGGGCTCGGCCGTGCTGGCGTAGACGTCCTTGAC
>SLLM01000049.1 GCA_007134055.1 Ectothiorhodospiraceae bacterium
GAAGGGCATGGTGCCGGGTCCGGGCTGCGGTAGCACTTGCGAAATGATACAGGGATTTGGCAGCCTCTGGCGCGTCCCCGCCGCGGCGTGTTTCCCGGACCCGTCGCCGCGCCCGCTTCGCATGCCGGCAACCGCGGCCCCGGCGATGCGCTCACGGGACGATACTTCGGCAAGGATTGGAGTAGATTGGCCGAAACAACTGTATGCCTGGGAGCCCGACAGCCATGAATCAAGAGGTGCTATTACTGACGGACGAGGTTGAACGCTACGCTGCCGCGTTGCGTGACAACGGCGTCGATGAGACCGGCTTTCACAAGGCCGAAACGATTGACGATCTGAGCGAGGCCGCCCTGGGCTGCGAGGTTGCACTGGCCAAGCCGGTGCTGCTTTGCGAGGTGCTGGAGCGCATGCCCAACCTGCGCTGGGTACAGTCCACCTACGCCGGGGTCGATCCCCTGCTGCAGCCTGGGCTGCCGCGGGGTTACCAGCTCACGGGCGTCAAGGGGGTGTTCGGCCCGCTGATGAGCGAGTACGTGCTGGGCCAGATCATATCGGTCGAGCGACAGTTCCGCCGTCTGGACCAGGCCCAGGCCGAATCCCGCTGGGAGCCGCTCCCCTATCGCGGCCTGGACGGGTGTACCCTGGGCATAGCGGGGCTCGGGTCCATCGGTCGCCGTATCGCCGCCACCGCGGGTCATTTCGGCATGCGGGTGCTCGGTTACAAGCGATCCCCCGGGGAAGTCGACGGTGTGGAGCGGGTGTATTCCGGGGATGCGTTCCCGGAGTTCGCGGCTGCGGTCGACTACCTGGTGCTGGTCCTGCCGGCCACCGACGAGACCCGGGGCCTGGTCGGGGCGCAGGTACTGGCGGAGATGGGTGAGAGGGCCTGGCTGATCAACGTCGGTCGCGGACCGGTGGTCGATCAGGCGGCGCTGGTGGAGGCCCTGCGGAACAACGTGATCGGCGGCGCGATCCTGGACGTGTTCGAGGAGGAGCCGCTGCCGTCCTCGAGCCCGTTGTGGCGCCTGCCCAATGCCGTTGTCACGCCACATGTCGCGGCGGAGAGCTTCCCGGAGGATATCGCCCGGATCTTCGCCGACAACTGGCGTCGTTACCAGGCCGGGGAATCGCTGCTCTACCCCATCGACTTCGAACGGGGGTACTGACCACCGATCCGTGTCGGTGCCCGTTGCTGTCTCACCAGGGAGACCAGGTACAGGCGGGGTGTGCGGGCTGCGGGAGGCTCCGGATTGAGCAGCACCCAGCGACAGGAAGGGGGCTGTTCCCGGAGCCATGCCGCCACGGCCTGTGCTTCCTCCCGCCCCCCGGGGTGGCCGGTGTACGCCAGCACGCTGATGCAACCCCCCGGCGCCAGCAGTCCCAGTGCCGCCTCGAGTGCGGCAATGGTCGTGTCGACCCGGGTGGTCACGGAATGGTCGCCGCCCGGCAGATAGCCGAGGTTGAACATGATGGCGGCCACGCCCGGCGCCACGTGGGCTCCCATGTGCTCGTGACCGTGGTGCAGCAGCGTGACCCGGTGTTGCAGGTGCGCGGGGAGCCGGCGGCGTGCGCCGCACAAGGCGCCCTCCTGGATGTCGAACCCCCATACGTGGCCGTCTGCACCCACGGCCCCGGCGAGAAAGTGCAGGTCGTGCCCGTTACCCACCGTTGCGTCCACGGCGCGATCCCCGGTGGCAAGTCGTGCGGCAACGGCGTCCCGGGCCAGCGTTGTCAGGCGCTGCGCCACGTCTCCCCCCATGGGTTCCATTCCGGTGGCAGCGCCGTGCCGTGGGCCAGGTGCCGGCTCAGGGTCGTGGCGCAGCGCGGACCCAGCAGGGTCCCCCTGGAGCCGAGACCATTGAGCAGGTAGACGGGCGGCTTGCCCGGAACCCGGCAGCAGAACGGCAGCTCGGTCCTGCTGCCCGGGCGAACCCCCACGTGTTGCGCGATCACCCGTGGGGCGGGTGTCCCCGCCAGGAGCTGCTCAAGGGAGGCAAGCAGGGTCGTCCTGGCTCTCGTGCCCGGTAAAGGATTCTGCAGTTCCCGGCCGTAGGTGGCGCCGAGCCAGTAGCGCTCGCCGTCCACCGGTATCAGCGAGGGGCCGCGACTGACCGCCATGTCCGGCCATTCATCGTCCGCTTCCAGGTACAGTGCCTCACCCCGGGACAGGCGCCAGGGCAGCCGGCGCAGTCCGGGATGCCGGGCGGCAACGGCGCCCTGGCAGAGCACCAGGACCCTGGCGTCGATTCCGCGCCAGCTGATGCCGTACGCCGAGGGAGCGACGTCATCCGGATGGCAGCTCCGCTCGCGCAGGGCACCCCGTGCCGCCAGCCACTGTCTGGTCGCTGCCAGGAATGCAGGGAGGTCCACACGTGCCGAGCGAATGAGCACGTGTCCGGGAGCGGTGGACAGACCGGGCGGGCTGCCGGCGACCGGTGCGGATACGACCCGGGCAAGCGCCGGATGGCGCCGCTGGCGTTTCACCCGACCCGCCTCCCGCGCGTCGCGGAACAGACGGCAAAGCAGTTGCGGCTGGAAGAGGGGAGTATCCAGTCGGCGTTCCAGCCCCTGCCAGGTAGAGACTGCGTGGTCCAGCCACAGGTCGAGCGGTGCCGGTGCGGTGTACCTGGCGCTGGCGCAGGGGTTCATGGCGCCCGCTGCAGCCATGCTGGCGCTGCCGCCGTGGCCCGGGTCCGCCACCGCCACGGAGAGCCCCTCGGAGTCCAGGGCATGGGCAAGGAGACTGCCCGCAAGCCCCTGGCCGACAATCAGCGCATCCACCCGATTGGCGGAAGGTTTCGTCATGGAATCATCCGTTTGCGCCGGTATCACCGGCCCAGTAGGATAGCAGCCTTCCCGGGTCTGGCTGCCCATGGCGGCCGGTACGGATATCGAGTCAGGAGATCGATGCCCCATGACCGCCAGTGCAAGGCCCGCTTCGAGCCCGGGTCCCCGGGTCGGATTTGTCAGCCTCGGCTGTCCCAAGGCACTCGTGGATTCCGAGCGCATTCTCACCCAGTTGCGCATCGAGGGCTACGAGGTCGTGGGGGGCTACCAGGAGGCGGACCTGGTGGTGGTAAACACCTGTGGGTTCATCGAGGCGGCGCAGGAGGAGTCCCTGGACGCCATCGGCGAAGCACTGACGGAGAACGGCAAGGTCATCGTCACCGGCTGCCTGGGAACGCGCGAGACACTGATCCGCGATCAGTACCCGGAAGTGCTGTCGATCACCGGCCCGCATGACTACGAGGCGGTGATGACGGCGGTGCACCGACAGCTTCCGCCACCGCCGCACAATCCCTACCTGGACCTGCTCCCGGCCAGCGGCGTCAAGCTCACC
>SLLM01000056.1 GCA_007134055.1 Ectothiorhodospiraceae bacterium
CGACTATCTGTGGCGCTGGGACACCGACTGGTTCTGGTGCAGCAATAACGTCGGGGCACACCTCACGCCTGTGCGGCTCATGCTCGGACGCAAGCGCCTATCGAGCATCACCTATCAGAAGATCATGCGCGCCAGTCACCACTGGCCGCTCAAGGCGCTTGCCAGCCTCCGCTCACGCAGCGAGTCGGTGATCCAGGACGTCGACATCCCGATCGCCAACGCCGCGGCGTTTCTTGCCGAATTCGAAGCCGAAATCGGTATTCGGCCGGTGTGGATATGTCCGTTCGTCGTACCGGACGGGCGTTTTTCCTTGTTCGAGCTACGCACCGACACGCCTTACATCAACTTCGGGTTCTGGGACATGGTCCGCTCCCGAGAGCCGGACGGCCACTACAACGCGCGAGTCGAGGAACTGGTGGCCCAGCACGGCGGCAAGAAAAGCCTTTACTCGCGCAGCACTTATGACGAGGCGACCTTCTGGTCGGAGTATGACCGCGATACCTACCAGTCACTCAAGCGCGAGTGCGACCCGGAAGGTCGGTTCCCGGGATTGTACGAGAAGGCAGTACAGCAGTAAGCGCTTCGGGAACTGTAGCTACCGAATTCCGGGGACAGTAACCAGAAACGGGTTCTAACCCGTTTGCACGGACACATCCATCAAGGCTTTGGACTTCGCCGGGTGTCGTGGGCAGTTTCCGAAAGCGGACCGACGCCCGGTGATGGTCGAGTGTCCGGTGAGGGTCGACAACCGCCTCTACCCACACAGACGTCTGGATATTCCATATTGGAATCGAGTCAAGTGCTGCATACGCGCCTGCTCGGAAAGGGCCGCGCCTATCGTTCGCCATCCCGTGGCGTATGAAGCCTTTCGGGTCGTACGGAATGAATCAGCAGCACGGCGCCAATGAGTATCGCCGGCCATGGTACTTCGACATATGCCCTGTGCCAGTTGTCGACAGCGGCAGGTGCACCCCTACCCATTCAATAGACCCTCTCTATTTGTCTGGTAGGAACCGGTGTTTTGTCCTATGGAACAAGCTTGATGTATGTTGCCCCAAGTAACACATGCAGTGGCGTCGCCACCGGCCTGATTCAGCCAGGCGAGCGGAGGCCACCATGTCCGCTTCCCGAAGTCTCGACCCTTCGGGGAGCCGACCGATGAAAAGGGGCTATGATTGCCGAGGGATCTGCAGCAACAACTGGTTCGTGATGCTGCACCGCCGGCCGTCCACGGAAGGGAAAGTTCGCTGGTGCGGTACTTGTTCATGCGGTCCCTGGCCACGGATCCGTTCCATTAGCACAGCAACGACTGGAGAGAGATATGGCTCATCAGCAAACCACTGGCAAATGCCCGGTGATGCACGGCGGCAATACGGCTGTCGGCAATTCGAACATGGATTGGTGGCCGAACGCCCTGAACCTGGACATCCTCCATCAGCACGACCGCAAGACCAACCCCATGGGGGAGGACTTCAATTATCGCGAAGAGGTCAGGAAGCTTGACGTTGCCGCGCTGAAGAAAGACCTGACCGACCTCATGACCGAAAGCCAGCAATGGTGGCCGGCTGACTGGGGCCACTACGGCGGCCTGATGATCCGCATGGCGTGGCACGCGGCGGGCACCTACCGCATAGCGGATGGCCGCGGCGGTGGTGGCACCGGCAACCAGCGTTTCGCGCCGATCAACAGCTGGCCGGACAACGCCAGCCTGGACAAGGCTCGCCGTCTCCTGTGGCCGATCAAGAAGAAGTACGGCAACAAGCTCAGCTGGGCGGACCTGATCATCCTCGCCGGCAACGTTGCCTATGAATCCATGGGGTTCAAGACCTTCGGGTTCTCCTTTGGTCGCGAGGACATCTGGCACCCCGAGAAGGATATCTACTGGGGCGCCGAGAAGGAGTGGCTGGCGCCGAGCGACAACCCCGACAGCCGCTACCCGGGTGACCGGGAATCCCTCGAGAACCCGTTGGCCGCGGTGATGATGGGCCTGATATACGTCAATCCCGAAGGCGTCGATGGCAACCCGGACCCGCTCAAGACCGCGCAGGACGTGCGCGTGACCTTCGGCCGCATGGCGATGAACGACGAGGAGACCGTCGCGCTCACCGCCGGCGGCCACACCGTGGGCAAGTGCCACGGCAACGGCGATCCCGCCAACCTCGGCCCCGAGCCCGAGGGCGCCGACGTCGAGGAGCAGGGACTGGGCTGGAACAACAGGGTCACCCGCGGAGTCGGGCGTGACACCGTCACCAGCGGTATCGAGGGCGCCTGGACGACCCACTCCACCAGGTGGGACAACGGCTACTTCCACATGCTGCTCAATCACGAGTGGGAATCAAGGAAGAGCCCGGCCGGAGCTTGGCAGTGGGAGCCGGTTGATATCAAGGAGGAAGACAAGCCCGTCGATGTCGAGGATCCGTCCATCCGACTCAACCCGATCATGACCGATGCCGACATGGCGATGAAGATGGACCCGGAGTATCGCAAGATCTCCGAGCGTTTCTACAAGGATCCGGACTACTTCAACGAGGTCTTCGCCCGCGCCTGGTTCAAACTCATCCACCGCGACATGGGGCCGAAATCCCGCTACATCGGGCCGGAAGTACCGGACGAGGACCTGATCTGGCAGGACCCGGTGTCGCAGGGCAATACCGGCTATGATGTCGATGCCGTCAAGGCCAGGATCGCCGACAGCGGTCTCTCCATCGGGGAGATGGTGGCGACCGCCTGGGACAGCGCGCGCACCTTCCGCGGCTCGGACATGCGTGGCGGCGCCAACGGTGCTCGCATCCGGCTCGCCCCGCAGAAGGACTGGGCAGGCAATGAGCCAGAGCGCCTGTCCCGTGTGCTGGGGGTGCTGGAAGGAATCGCAGCCGAAACCCGCGCCAGCCTGGCGGACGTCATCGTCCTGGCGGGTAACGTGGGTATCGAGCAGGCGGCCAGGGCCGCCGGCCATGATATCACCGTACCGTTCGCCCCGGGCCGTGGCGATGCCACCGATGAGATGACCGATGCCGAGTCATTCGAGTACCTGGAGCCGCTCTCCGATGGCTACCGCAACTGGCTCAAGAAGGACTACGCGGTCAGCCCGGAGGAGATGATGCTCGATCGCACCCAGCTGATGGGCCTCACCGCCCCGGAAATGACGGTGCTCGTTGGCGGCATGCGCGTGCTCGGCACCAATCACGGCGGAACCAGACACGGCGTGCTCACGGAACGTGAAGGCCAGCTCACCAACGACTTCTTCGTCAATCTCACGGATATGGGATACGCCTGGAAGCCGGCGGGGAACAACCTGTACGAGATCCGTGATCGCGCCACCGACCAGGTCAAATGGACCGCGACCCGCGTCGACCTGGTGTTTGGCTCCAACTCCATCCTGCGCTCATACGCCGAGGTCTATGCCCAGGACGACAACAGCGAGAAGTTCGTGAAGGACTTCGTTGCCGCCTGGACCAAGGTCATGAACGCGGATCGCTTCGACCTGGCCTGATCACGGCGCAATCATGCCCGGGACGCCCCGTGTTCGGGGCATCCCGGGCCAGGGGAGCAGACCTGACCTGCTGGTGGAGACAGGCGGAGCGACGGTTTCGGCGGTTGCCGATCCGTCGCCCCAATCCGCTCTCCGTGGCGGCCGCATACGCACTATAGAGGTGGACGGCCGCGTAAGGCGCCGGCCACCAGGGCAACGACGAACAGCACCAGGAAGATCAGGAAGAGAATCTGCGCGATCCCCGCGGCCGCACCGGCAATGCCGGAAAACCCCAGGGCCGCCGCGACCAGCGCGACGACGAGAAAAGTCAGAGCCCAGCCCAGCATGATCGTCTCCTCGTATGGCCTGACGGAACGTCTGGATTCAGCACGGGCGCGAAGCCGGTACTGGCTCCCGTACTAGTCGTCGAACGCATCCGTGGCATCGTCCACGGCGTCATCGATCTCTTCGCCCGCTTCCTCGGCGGGCCCCTGGTCGTCGCACCCGCTCATGGCCATCACCCCACCGATTGCCAGCAGCATCAGCAGGATCATCAGAATTCTTCGGAGCCCGGTCATGGCATTCACCTCTCGGATTCATAGTCGGAAAAACGGGACGCACACCGGCGCACCGTGCGATCGTCGATCGCCTCGCTTCATACCACCTACGCCCGGTGCGGCGATCGGGTTCCATGGAAGGTCAGGCAATGCGCGCGAGTGGATGCCTGTTGCGGGATACAGACGACGCAACAGGATGGAAATCACTGATCTTTCGGAATGCTAAGGAAGCGCTTCGCGAAGGGAATTGCCGCCCGCCACATGGCTGACGCAGCGGGCAGGGGGTATCAGTGGGTTGTCAGTTGAAATGCGCCACCAGCTTCTCGCCCAGCGACCTCATTCCGTCCTGCTCAAGGTGGCCAAGCAGCGCATAACTCGCCGAGCCGGAATCCGAGTTCCAGTAAAAGATGGAGACATCATTGTGCTCCATGTAGGAACCCGTGGATCGGCTGGGCGGCCGCGAGGCCTGGAGGGTGTCCCTGGGCCGCTGGCCGTCCAGGTACTCGAAGTGGAGGGCGATCATGTTGCCGTCATCGTCCTGGTAGATGATCTGTCCCGCCGAGCCGCGGGATGCAGGCAGGGCCCGGCCGCCCACAAAGCTGAATCCGACTTCATCCAGATCCGGCGCAAACACCTCCAGCTCCCGCTCGGTGTTGAACCAGGAGCCGAACTCGGAACGATCCTCCAGCAAGCCGGCACGGCTCCAGGGGGAATCGTCCCGGGCATACAGACTGTAGGAACTCACCGCCTCATTCAGGAACATCTGCATGGCGATACGCTGTGCTTCGGCGTCGATCAGATTCCCGCGCACGACCCAGCCGGCAACGCTACCCACCGCCAGCGCCAGGGCGGCCGCCATGGCAGTCGGCAGAACGCGTCGGATTCGACCACGGAGCGCACCGCCCGGCGTTCCTTCGGCCGCTCCCCCCGCGCCGTCGGCCCGCTCCAGCACCTCAAGCAGCCGCGCTGGCACCGGCTCATCGAGGACCGGGTCATACAGGCGCCGCAGGGCGTCGGCCTGGTCTCTATAGGCACGGACTGTCTCCGCGGCGTCAGGATCATTCGCAAGCTCCCGCTCAACCGCCCGACGGCGTACCGGGTCGAGCTCATCATCCACGTAATCGCTGAGAACGGCGGAATCGATCGCGTTACCGTTACCCATCTCTACGCACCTCGAAGGACCCACTTTCCAGCGGCCTGGATTGCATGATCTCGCGCAGTGCCTCCCGCGCGCGGGAGAGTCGTGAACGAACCGTGCCCACCGGCACGGCCAGCACCTGTGCTGATTCCTCGTAGGAAAAGCCTGATACGGCAACCAGCAACAGGGCCTCACGCTGCTCCACCGGGAGCCTGTCCATTGCCTTGTCGACCTGATTCAGTTCGAACAAGTTCTCCTGGCTCGGCGGCACCGAATCGGTTTCCGGGTAGCGCCTGTGAAACGCGCGTTCACGATCGCGGCGTCTCAGGGTCGAGACAAAATCATTATGCATGATCCGGAACAGCCAGGAACGCAGCCCCTTGTCCGAATTCCACTGCGAAGCCCTCGCCAGTGCCTTTTCCAGGCACGCCTGCACCATGTCGTCGGCTTCGTCCGCATTGCGCACCAGTGCCCTTGCATACCGTCGCAGGTGCGGGATCTCCGCCGTGATCAGCGAGCGCAGTTTGTCCATCAGCATCATTGGGCTGCCACCATGGCACGCCGCGACACTCCTGTGCGGCTGCCTGCGTGGCACGAGGTTTGGGGCGGACGGCCTCCCGCGTCCACCACCGGCAGAATGCCGCTCGATCCACCGGATCGCGGCAATCCACACCACTCGACTACTAAGAGCATAGAACCTGCCGGCCTTGTTTTCCCGATTATGCCGGTTGCCGACCGGGGATTCCAGCAAGCGGTCACGGTCTGCGAACGGGGCTCACCACACGAGACCTGATAGACCCGCGCAGGACCAGCACCATAATGCCCCCGGACGACAACCAAGGCAATGCGGACCGGATCCACGTACCGCAGCCAACGGCGGAAGCCGCGATGGAACTCCCGCGGCGGTTACTGCGTATATTCCGTTGTATACCTCCACAATTGAAGTGTCCACGTGGAACCTGCGGGGTAAACGGACTCTGCCCCGGCGAATGATGATCACGCGCGTTGCGCCAGTGTTCGTCCGCCCAGGCAGGGAAGCTCAACCGTGCCGCGACACCGACGGTCCGCCTCCGGCGGCGTCCCGGCCGCAATGCGGAGTAATACCACCATGGCCCTGTCAGAGCCTGTCAATGCCACTACGGCCTTCAGCCCTGATCAGCAACCACACCTCTACATCTGCGACCGCTCCGGGACCTGTGTGCGCGCCTCACCGCTGACCTGTCTGCAGGGGCAGAAGCTCACCTGTCCCCGGGGAGAGGTCTGGCGCGCGCACGGCCTTCCCGCCATTCTGGGAACACGCCTGCAGGGCTCCCTGGAACACGTGCTGGAATCCGGCGAAATCGTCCGCGTGCTGATCCCGACGGGCGGCGGCGACGGATTAGCGCGGGCAGGCTACGCCTGTCAGCTCATGCCGGTGGAACTGGAAGACCAGGGCCTCGGGGTCGCCGTCAGCATACGGCAGCTCCCAACCACGCCGCCAGAACCCGGCAACCCGCTCCGCCGCGAGATGCTGGACCGATTACCCACCCCGACAGTGGTGATCAGGATCTCGGACTGGAAATGCCACTACGCGAACGCCGCGGCCGCGGCCCTGTTCGGCCGCAGCCCCGATTGTCTTTTGAATCAATCTCTTGCTTCCCATTTCCAGCATCAGGGCGATGCCGAGCGGATCCAGGAAGAGCTGGTGCTGAACCGACAGGTCGAGGAGTTCGAGAGTGTTGTGGTTGATGATGCCGGCAACAGCCGGCACGTACGCATCTGCGGCGGCAGCGCGTTCTCCCGGGGCAGTCAGGCCGCGTTGCTGACGATCACGCCGGGCCGCGCCTCCCGGCCCCCGCATGTCGCCGAGCGCGACGCGCTGACCGGGCTGCCGAACCGCAACGCCCTGGCGGATCGCCTGGATAGCGCCATTCGCCGGGCGAATGCCGGCAACACAATGGTGGCAGTACTGTTCGTCGACCTGAACGGATTCAAGGCGGTGAACGACGACTACGGACACCGAACCGGCGACGAGTTGCTGGCCGTTATCGCAATGCGCCTCGGTGGATGCGTACGTCGCCATGAGACCCTGGGCAGGTATGGCGGCGACGAGTTCGTGGTCATCATCGAGGATCTGGTGGAAAGCGGGGACGCCTTACGGGTGCAACGCGACATCCTGCGAGTGATCGACCAGAAGGTGGAAATCGGCGGGCGGCTCCTGTGGGTGGGTGCCGCCGTCGGTATCGCCTACTATCCCTTCGACGCCACCTGCGCGGACGATCTCCTCCATGCGGCGGACCAGGCCATGTACCGAGACAAGCGCAGGCCGCGGATTGTCACCGGGGGAGAACCGAAAGCGGTATGATTGCCTGCCTTTCCGCAAGTATTTCCAGGTTGTAGCGGCCTTCCGGAGAAACCCGGAATATCCGGGAAGGAACCGCCGCTGCAAACCAGCGTCTGGATGGCCACAATGAACCGGCCAGGTCCCGCGTGTGGCCCTGGCCCGGATTGCTGCCGCCCACGCCAAGGGGGGCTATCGAGGCGACAGCAATCCTTTCCCTGGGCCAATTTGAGTGCGGGAGGCCGTCTCGCCTCTCCACACTCACGCGTACATACGCGCCCACCTGCCGGAGGGTTCCATGCCTGCCCCGGAAGCCCATGGACCCGGGCACCGGCCTGACTGGCGCGCGCCGCCGGGGCGCCCGTGGAACCGCAGTTCCCGTGTTCCGATTCTCCTGCGGAGGAGAAGGTCTGTACACGCGGCCGGGTACGCGGCAATCAGCTCCCTGGCGGACTGCTGGTATGAGCGGCCGACGGGCACCGTGCGGCCATCGATCAGACGAATGCGGAGGCGGCATAACCCGGCGGCTGGCTGGCACAGATGCCGCAGCGGGCGAAGGACGCCCTGACGCTGCACCTGCTGCTTCCCACCGAGGAGGGCTGGCGGATACTGGCGCTAATGCTGGCGGGCATGGCCGCCTTCCGCAGCGGGCTGCTGACCGGGGCCTGGTCCGTGCACCGCCGTCTTCTATGGTCACCGTGGTCACCGTCTCGGCCTGATCGGCCGCTCGACCGACTGGAGCAGCTGCTGGTGGCGGCGGCGGTGTAGGCACTGGTGTTGAGCACTGCCCCGGCGTGGTTCCGGCACGTCCGGATGGGGCCGGTGGAATAACTGTAGCGCTGGGGCTACACGGCCAGCGGCCGCCTCTGCTGCGGAGCACGCCCCCGGCATCCGCACTCCGGTGACGCGCCTTCCGGGCGGCTCAGCCATGCCGTACCCGTGGCAACCAGGCTGTCACGGCATCCCCGGGCATGGGTGCGGCATACAGGAACCCCTGGGCCGCCGGACAGCCGATACGCTTTAGATGCGCCGCCTGGGCCTGTTCTTCCACGCCCTCGGCGATCACGGCAAGCCCAAGGGAGCGGCCCATGTTCACCAGGAGGCTGCTGATCGCACCCAGGCGTTCGTTGGTGCCCAGAGTAGCAACGAAGGTGCGGTCGATCTTGAGAGAACTGAAAGGCAGATGGGCCAGATAGCTCAGCGACGAGAATCCAGTGCCGAAGTCGTCGATGGAAAAGCGGATCCCCATGCCCGTCAGGGCGGTCATGGTTCGTTCCGCCGCGCCGATGTCCTCCAGCAGGCTGCTTTCCGTGATCTCGATGATCAACTGTGATGAATCCAGACCGGATCCGGCCAGCGCCTGCCGGAGCACCTGCGGCAGATTCGCATTGCGGAACTGCCGCGCCGAGCAGTTAATAGCGACGGGAGGCGTCCCGAAGCCCGCGGCCCACCACTCGCGGATCCAGGAGATCACTGCCTTCAGGATCGCGTAATCGAGGGACAGGATCAGGTTGGACGCCTCGGCCAGGGGGATGAACTCTCCCGGCGGCACCAGGGTGCCGTCCGGCCTCGGCCAGCGCGCCAGCGCCTCCAGCCCGACCAGGGATCCATCCAGCAGCGACACCTGCGGCTGGAAGTACGGCACCACCTCCCCGCGGGCAATCGCCTCCGCCAGGGCATCTTCACGGCGGCCTCGTTCCCGCAGTTCGCGTCCGAGTTCCTCCGCATAGAACTCATAGCCCACCCGTCTGTCCCGCGCACAGCGATCGAAAGCGATGGATGAATCGTTCAGCAGCGAGGCTGCATCACCGGCGTCCTCCGGATACGCCGCCAGCCCCATGCGCACCGACGCCGCCACCGTCGTACCGCCACCAAGATCGAAGGGCTCGTCGAAAAGCTGTGCCAGGCCATCCAGCACATGACGGGCGTCCCGAGCATTCCCCCCCAGTACCCGCATGACGAAGAACACGTCGCCGTGCCCACGCGCTGTCAGGTCATTACCGGAACAATGGGTTTGCAGGCGTGCCCCGACCTGACGAAGCAGTTCATCACCGATTCCCAGTCCGTGGGCGGCGTTAATCCGCATCATGGCATGGATTCCCATCGTGACCACGACCAGGCGTTGGCCGTTCCGGGCGGCCATATCCACGGCCCATTGCAGATGCTGGAGGAACTGCGGGCGGTTCAACAACCCGGTCAGTGCATCATGCGTTGCCAGGTAGTGGAACTGTTCTTCCGCGCTGCGCTGGGTCGTGATATCGAGCGCGACCCCGTCCCAGATGGTGGAGTCGTCGTCCAGGACCCGGGGCTGGGTCAGGATTCGCAGCGATACCAGTTTGCCGTCCGGGGCACGCAGACGCACCTCGCACTCCACCGCGGTCCGGGCGGTGCGCCCCCGGGCCAGCGCGGCCTTCAGTTCCTCGCGATCCGCCGGCAGGATGCGGCTGTAGAGTTCTTCCGGATCCGCCCGGATCCTTTCCGGATCCAGTCCGTGATCCCGAAACAGGGACCCGGTCAGGACGGTGAACCGACTGGTTCCGTCGGCGCTCTGGATACGCTGGTACAGGGCGCCGGGGAGGTACTGTCCCAGGAAACGGAATCCGGCCTTGCTGCAGGAGACTGATAGATCTTCCGGCTCGGCCGCGCTGAGGTCGCGCACGATGCTCACCACCGCACACGGTGCGCCGGCATCATCGCGGATAATATGCACCAGATGCTCACTGGGGAAATCGGTGGCGTTCCGTCGCCGCATCCGGAAGTGCCCGTGATAGCTTCCTGCGTTACCCCGGAGGACCGCTTCGCTCTCGCGGCCGAATCGCTCGTACGCGGCATCGTCAGTGTGCAGTATGCGGGTGTCGCGACCCACCAGGTCTTCCGGCGTGTGACCGAACACGCGGCGGACGGCGCCGTTACAGGCGAGGATCCTGCGGCTTTCCATGTCGACCAGAAAAACGGGGTTGTCCCCGGCAAGGAACGCTGCCTGCAACAGCGAATCCGCGGAGAAATGCCCCGTCGCGCCGGAGCGGGTGGCATTGGGAGGATCTGCAGGTTCCAATGAAGGCCATCCAGTCCGACAGCGAACGAATCAACTATCCAATTTAATCCTGCGTTTGCCGGCCGTAAAGTCCGCCCGCAATGCGCTTCGCCCGCCTCCGCCCGTTACCAGGCATCCAGGAAGTATTGTCAGGTTTCGGCGTCGTTGTGCCGCTCGCCGTCAAGGTACAAGGGAAGGAGTGCGTACCGTCAAAGCAGGCGGGAGAGAGTCATCAGCGCCCGGTCCACGGAACTGTCCCAGCGGCAGGCGCAGGACAGGCGCATGCAATTGCCGTACTTGTGACTGGCGGAGAATACCCGGCCCGGGGCGATACTCACGCCCCGATCCAGCGCCTGTACTGCCAGCTCGAACGTATCCACGTTGCCGGGCAGCTCCACCCAGATCACGAATCCGCCCCGCGGCCGGGTGACGCGCGTTCCCGCCGGGAAGCACCGGGTGACGGCATCGATCATGCGCGCCACTGCCCTTGAGTAATCGCTCCGCATCCGTCGCAGGAAACGTTCGTAGCGACCGCTTTCCAGCAACTCCGCCACACCCAGCTGGGCCGCCCCGGGGGTTGCCATGTTGCTGACGTACTTCAGGTACTCGACCCGGTCCAGGTGACGGCCACCCGGCACGATCCAGCCAATCCTCAACCCCGGTGACAGGGTCTTGGAGAAGGAGGCGCAGTAGAGAACGTCGGCATCCGGCTTGAGTGCGCAACAGGCTCCGGGTCGCGGCCCGGTGAACCCGAGATCGCCGTAGACGTCGTCCTCGATCAGCGGAACTTCATGATCGCAGAGCAGCTGCACCAGGCCGTGCTTGGCCCCATCGCTCATGCGGAAGCCGAGCGGATTGCTGTGGTTGGGTACCACGACGCAGGCCTTGACCGGCCAGCGCTCGATGGCCAGCTGCAGCGCCTCCAGCGAGATACCGTCGCGGGGATCGGTGGGAATCTCCAGGGCTTCCAGACCAAGGGAATCGAGAACCTGCAACAGACCGTAGAAGGTGGGTGACTCCACCGCCACCACATCCCCGGGCGAGGTCACCGCGCGCAGCGCCAGCGACAGGGCCTCCTGGCACCCGCTGGTGATCACCACGTCCTCGGGACCGATGGCGCACCCGGCCTCGGCCATGCGCCGCGCCACCTGCCGCCGCAATTCCGGGGCCCCGGGCGGGAACTCGTAGCCAAAGGCTCGTGCCCGATGACGCCGGGCTGCCCGCGATACCGCCCGTTCCACCGCACCCGTGGGCAGGAACGCCGGATCCGGTACTGCCGCGCCAAGTTGCACCACCCCGGGATCATTGGCTGCCTTCAGGAGCCGCAGCACCATGTCCTGCCCGGTGACCGGGACCGGCCTCGACCGGGGCGCAGACGCGGCAGGCTGCGCAAGGCGGCCCCCGGGCCGCTCCCGGACGTAGACGCCCGAGCGGTTGCGCGCTTCCACGTACCCCGCGTCCTCCAGCCAGCGATAGGCGGCAACCGCTGTCGCCACGCTGACTGCACGGTCCCGTCCCAGCGACCGCACCCCGGGGAGCCGGTCCCCGGCCCGATACACGCCGCGGTCGATCCGCCCCGCCAGTTCCCGGGCCACCCGCTCGTAGAGATGCTGCCCTGCTGCCGCCGTCACAGTTGCTGCCTCTGCTCTCGGTACAGATAACCATGGGGCCATTCTGTACCGGTTCAAATCCACTTAACTGAATCTGTACCGTGCCATACCGGCAACGTAGTGTGAATCAGGGGAAGACAACGCGCCGGTTCGGAGGAATCATCATGCGAGTCCACGACGCTCACCTGCCTCATGGCTACTACGCCCCGCGGCGGACACCCGGTTCGGCCGCGACACGGTGGACAACGGTCCTGTGGCTGCTCATGGCGATTGCTCTTCCGGCATGTGTCTACCCCGTCAACGCTCCCCGTCTCGCGGAACCGGTGTGCCGGTTCGAGCAGGGCATCCTCGGCAACCTGACCATCGCCACGCCACGGCAAACCGTGCATCACTCGGTAACGGGCTGGGGACGCACGGCAGCGGGATCCTGCGCGAATCCCCGCGCACGCCACACGACCCCCGATGGCGCGACGTACGCCTTCACCGGCAATGGCCTCCGGTTTGCCCCGGATCGCGGAAGCGCGAGGGAGATCCCCCTGGAGACTCCGGCAGACATCGTC
>SLLM01000032.1 GCA_007134055.1 Ectothiorhodospiraceae bacterium
CCGGCCTCCCCGCCGGCACGCGAATCGACCGCTGGCCACAGGCTGACGGAATCCGGACAGCGACCCGGGCACCGCATGTCACGGTTGCAGCCCGTTCGTCCATCGGCCGCGGGCCGATTGGTAGGTGCCGCTGCGCGCCACCAACCCTACGCCATGTCGACCGTGGGCGGATTGGTCGGCGCCGCTGCGCGCCACCGGCCCTGCGGCATCTCGGCCGCGGCAGTGGCCGCGTAGGGTATCCTGGCGCGCAGCGGCAGGTACCAGCCGGGCGCGAGCCCGGGACGGTGTGCACCGCTCCTCCCGGCGCACGGATCAGCCGGTGGTCAGCCAGCGGCGGGAGGTTTCCGCAAAACCACCGAGGATCAGGTACAGGCAGGGCACGACAACCAGTGTCAGCAGCATCGACACCGCAAGCCCTCCCACCACGGCCATTGCCAGGGGACGCATGATTTCCGCGCCCTCACCGATGCCGATGGCAAGCGGCAGCATGCCAAGTACCGTGGTGGACGTGGTCATGAGTATGGGACGCAGCCGGATGGTACCCGCCGCGACCACAGCCCGGGCAATGGTGAGCCCCCGCCGGCGACGGCCGATCTCGATGTACTCCACCAGCAGGATGGCGTTGTTCACCACGATGCCGATCAGCAGGATCATGCCAATCAACACAGGCGCCGACACAGGCGTGGAGGTGAGCCACAGCAGCCCCACGACACCGACCAGCGACAAGGGCGCAGCGGTAATGATCACCAGGGGATTGCTGAGCCTCTCGTACTGCACCGCCAGCACGACAAACACCAGGAAGACCGCCAGCAGGATCACCATGCGCATCTCCCGGTTGGTTTCCTGAATGGTCTCCCACTGACCGCCGAACACCAGGCTCATCTCGTCCGGCATGTCCAGTCCGGCAATGCGCCGCTCCACGGTGCCCATGATGGTGCCGACATCCGCCAGTTCGGTATTGATGTCGCCGTTCACCCGCACCACGCGGCTCTGGTTCTCGCGCTCGATGTGGGCCGGCCCTTCCCCCAGGGTAAAGCTGGCCACGTCGCGTAGCCGGATGGGTACCCCGTTGCTGCGGAACAGCATGAGGTCCCCAAGGGCGTCCGGGTCCTGAACTCGTTCCCGGTCGAGGCGCACGCGGATATCGTACTCCCGATTGGCGGTCATGTACTGGGTGGGGACCGCGCCATCGACGGCATCCCGCACCGCCCGGCCCACGTCCGAGACCCGCAGGCCAAGGTCGGCCGCGCGGGCGCGATCCACCGATACTCGCATCAGGGGGCTACGGTCCTCGCGACCGATCTCTACCCCTTCCAGGCCCCGGATGTCCTGCAGCAACGCGACGATCTCCGCCGCCTTGTCCTGCAGATGCTCCAGATTCTCCCCCATCACCCCGATGGAAAAGTCGTCTCCCCGGGTGGTGAAACGCAGACCGTCGATCCGCGGCGGCCGAACACTGACACGGGCCCCGGGGAGGTCCAGTGCCTCCAGCCGCGCCTGGGTCTCCGCCACCCAGCGGCCGGCACTCATCCCGGTACGCTGGCCCAGGGGGTTCAGCTGCACGGAGGTGCGGATGGTGCCGGGTCGTTCATTGATCACGCCGCCGGACAGGTGCCCACCGACGATGGTGAACATGCTTTCCACATGGGGCATGTCCTGCACTGTTGACTCCGCCGCCCGGGCGACGGCATCGGTTTCGTCGGGAGGCGTGCCGGGTGGCAGCCAGACTCGGACACTCACGTTGCCATCATCCACCACAGGGAGGAATTCGTTGCCAAGATCATCCAGCACGTAAACGGCGCCAGCGAACGCCAGCGCCGCAACTGCCACCACTCCCCACCGCAGGCGCAGGATCCGCGGCAACGCCCGGCGATAGAGGCGGCGCAGCCAGCCGATGAGCCTGTTGAACGCACGCAGCGGAAGGGTGCGCTGCAGACCACTCTCGAAGCGGATGGTCCCCAGCAGCGCCGCCAACATGGGCACCAGGGTCACCGCCGCCGCCAGGGTGGCGATGATTGCGAAGGAAATGGTGAGAATCAGGTCGCGGAACACCAGGGCCGCCAGACCGGTGATCAGCAGGAAGGGCAGTACCGCGGCGAGGTTGGTCAGGGTCCCTGCAGTCACCGCGGACACCACTTCCCGGGCACCGTCGTGGGCGGCCTGGTCCGCCGATTTTCCCAGCCGTTCGCGATGACGGTAGATGTTCTCCAGCATGACGATGGCGTTGTCCAGCAGCAGGCCCACGCCCAGGGCCAGCCCACCCAGGCTGATGATGTTCAGGGTGAGGCCACTGGCGCCCATCATGGCGAACGTGGCCATTACGGCAATGGGTATGGACAGGCCGATGACAAAGCTCTTGCGCAGGCTCCCCAGGAACAGGAAGACCATCAGCATGGCCAGAACCCCGCCGAGAATCGCCGCGCTGGCGACGGAGTTGATGGACCCCCTGATGAAGAACGCAGGATCGCTGACGGTCTCGAAGCGGATGTCCTCCGGCAGGAATCCGGATCGATCCAGACGGGCCACGGTGTCGTTGACGGAATCCACCACGTCCACGGTGTTGGCATCCGGCAGCTTGAACACGGACACTTGGGCGGAGGGCACGCCGTTGAGCCGCGCCAGCACCCTTTGCTCGCGGTGCCCGTCGCGGATCTCCGCCACTTCGGAGAGGGGAATGCGGCGACTGTCGTTCGCCGGCAGTTCCAGCAGCACCTGGCGGATGTCATCCACCGAGGTGAACATGCCATCGGTCTTGGCCATGACGTCGAAGGTACTGGAGGTCATCCAGCCGGCGGCGATGTCCACGTTCTCGTCCTGCAGCGCCGCCACCAGGTGCTGCATGCCAAGGCCGTAGGCGTGGAGACGATCCTGGTCGACGATCACCTCGACCTCCCGCACCATGCCACCAGCCGCCTCCACCCCGGAGACGCCATGGATGGCGATGAGCTGCGGCGCAAGCTGGTTCTCCACCCAGTCCCGTACCTGCGTCTCGGAGCGGACGCTGGAGCTGAATCCGGCCTGCCAGACTGGGTCCTGGGCCGGATCGAACTTGTACAGGCGGGGCGGCTCGATATCCGCGGGCAGCTGGGTGCGGGCCAGTTCCATGTAGCGGGCGGCATCCTGGATGGCCAGGTCCAGGTTGGTGCCAAGCTCGAAGATCAGGTTGACGTTGGTGCGACCCTGGGAGGCGCGGCTGTCAATGGTGACCAGGTTCTCCACGGCCGCCAGGTTGCGCTCCAGGACCCGGGTAACCTGCTGCTCCATCACCTCCGGGGCGGCGCCGGGATAGTTGACGGTTACCCGGATCTGCGGATACTCGACGTTCGGCAGCAGATCCACCGGCAGCCGGTCGAAATAGAACAGACCGAGGACGAACACCACCGAGGCCAGCGCCAGGGTACCGATCGGCCGCCGGATTGCCGTGCTGGTCACGCCACGCCGCCCGTCTCCCGCCACTTCACTCATGGCCTACCCCCGCCAGCCGACGATGCGTACCGCCTGCCCGTCGTCCATGTCGATGGGATTGGTGGCGAGCACCACCTCCCCCGCTTCCAGACCGGAGACCACCTCGCGCCACTGGCCGCGGGTCACGCCCGGCTCGATCACCCGGTAGTGGAGACGATCATCCTCGATGACGTACACATAGCGTTGATCGCCGTCCTCACCAATGGCCGCAGCGGGCACGGCGAGGACATCATCCCGGCGGTCGATGGGCATGCGGATGCGCCCGAGATAGCCCGGCCGCACCCCCTGGTCGACCGCATCCGCCGGCAACGCAACCTCCACGTTGACCAGGCGGCTGCCCGGCTCGGCAGCCGGATCGATCCGGCGGATGGACGCTTCCATGGTGTTGCCGGGCAGGGCGTCCAGGCGTACGGGAACCGGCTGCCCGGCTTCCAGGTGCCCCACGTCCAGCTCCGAGACACCAAGGCGAATCACCAGGGCATCAAGGGCGGAGAGCTCGAACAGCGTCTCCTGGGCCTGCACCGCCTCGCCGGGTTCCACGTAGCGTGCGGTCACCACCGTCGCACGAGGCGCGGTTACCTGCCCGAATGCCACCCGGGTTTCCCAGAGCGACTGCTCGCTCTGCGCCACCCGCAGCTGCACCAGTGCCGCCTGGTACTCGGCTGGACTGGCGACGCCCCGCTCCCGCAGTTCAGCGGTGCGCTGGTAGTTGACCTGCGCCTCTTCCGCCTGAGCGCGGGCGCGCTCCAGCTCCGCGCGGTCCTGGGAAACGTCCAGTTCCGCCAGAACATCGCCCTGATCGACGGCATCCCCCACCTCCGCGTGCACCCGGTCGACGGTGCCCGCGGTACGACTGGCGAGGCGGATCCGGACCCGGGGTTCGACCGTCCCGGACGAACTCAGGGTACGGGACAGGTTCCGTGGCTGAATCTCCACGGCGGCCACCGGCGTTCCCGCGGGAACAGCGTTGCCCTCCTCCGCGCCGGCATCTGCGGCCGGGTCACAGCCCGCCAGCAGTGCCGCCAGCAGTGGACTGATGACGCGGAGGAGCAGCCGTGCGCGACGACGGGACATGACCATCATTCCTGAAACCTTGATAACCGGTGGAGCCGGTTCGGGCAAAAAGGTTCGGATGCAGCGCCTCCCCGGAGCCAACCAGGCCCGCACCCGGTGCGCTAGACTGTAGGGAACCCCCATTCATACCACCAACCGGGAGAACAGGCATACCCATGAATCTATTCTTCAGCCCGACATCGCCCTACGCCAGGATCGTCCGGCTGGCGCTGATGGAAAAGGACCTCACCGCCCAGGTCAACGAACGCCAGGTCAACCCGTGGGACGGCGACCCGGACCTGGGTGCGCACAACCCCATCATGCGCGTGCCGACCCTGGTGACGGACGACGACCTGGCCCTCACCGAATCACTTCTCATTGTCCAGTACCTGGAACGGCAGTTCCCGGAACCCGCTCTCATCCCCGGCAATGCGGCTCCGCGCATCCTGTCCCTGGCGGGGATCGGCATGGGCCTGATCGATTCCACGGTGCAGCTGGTACTGGCTCGCCGGTTCTTTGGTGCCGGCGACCCTCCGGGACCATTCGAGAACCGCCGGCTGGACGGTATCCGCCGCGCCATCGTCAGGCTGGAGGGAGCCCCCCCGGAGCCGGCCGGCGACATCCTGGACCTCTCCGGGATCGTCCTTGGCGTCGCCCTCGCCTACGTCTCTTTCCGGGCACCGGAGGTGGAGTGGACGACGGACCATCCCGGCCTCGCCAACTGGCTGGCGGACGTGAACCTGCGACCATCGATGCGAATCACGGCGCCCGCGTGAGAGTCTCCGGCAGGCGACCGCCAATCGGATGGCCGGCGGCATCCGGGTTGATCTGTGTCAACCCATGCCGGTCGCGCACATGACCTACTGGCGTGGCGGGGTGCCTGCGTCACATCCGGACCGATGGGCGCGCTGCGCCGTGATCGGCCCGACCCCAGGAACCCAAACGGGAGAACAAGCATGTCAGAAATCAAGAATATCGTGGTGCCATGCGACGGGTCCGAACACGCCGCCAAGGCGGCGGCCCATGCGGCGGTGCTGGCACGGGTGCTGGGTGCGAAGATTCACCTGGTCCACGTGTTCGCCGGCTCCCCGGCGGACCTTCTGGGCATGCCGGGCGCCTCGGCGCAGATGGTCGGCCTGGGCCGCTTCGACGAGAAGACCTTCGCCCGGATGTGGGACGAAACGGCGCAGGACGCCTTTGACGCCGCCCGCAAGGCGCTGGGCGATGCCGCCGATGACGCCCGCACGGTGAAGCTCTCGGGTGACCCGGCCAATGAAATCATCGCCTATACGAACGGGCTGGACGATCCCATGATTCTGATGGGCCCCCGGGGACTCGGGCCCGTGCGGGAAATGCTGCTCGGCAGCGTCTCGCACCGGGTGGTGCACAAGGCCACATGCCCGGTCACGGTGGTCCACTGAGACCGGGCACCCTTGACATCAGACGCGACGGACGGCGTCCGGCACGGGACACTAGAGCGTCACGCGGACCGAGCAGGGTAGTTCCCGTTCGTCGCAGTTGTCCCCTTCACCCGCCCGGTCCACCACCAGGAAATCCGAGACCCGGTCCAGCGACAGCAGCGGGTGATGCCAGACGCCGGCATGGTAGTTCACTCCCTGGCTGCCGTTGGTTATGAAGGCGCGCAGGTCATCCACGGAGAAGCCGTCTCCCGCCGGCGCGACCACCAGCAGGAAACGGTCGCGGCGCATGGGGACGAAGGCCTGACTGCCCTGGGGGTGGCGCTCCATGAGTTTCAGTGTCACCGGCAATGCGAACGGCTGACCGCGGAAGATGCTGATCACCGGACGGGCGCCCGCGCCCAGCAGCTGGACCCTGGCCATGTCGTGATAACGCATGGTGGAGCCATTGTTGATGGGGAAATGCTCCACGCTTCGATCCGTCTGGATGACATCCCCGTACGGCGCGAATCTCTCCCGGGTCAGTGGGGTCGCCTGCAGCGTCTTCACAGCTCCTCCCCCTTCCGGCGCCAGGGCCTGCCCCAGAGCCGCAGGCGGCTGACGCCGCCGTCGGGAATGATGTTGAGCCGGATATGGCTTACCGGCCCGAAATCCGCCACCACCTCGTTGAAATCATGGATCGCGTCCGCGGAAAGGGGTTGCTCCGGCAGCAGCGTCCGCCAGAACATGCTCTGGGTTACCAGGGATTCGTCCGTGCCCCAATCCACCAGCGCCGCCTGGATGGAACAGCGGTCCGGATAGTTGCCCTTGAAATGCGCGGTATCCACTTCCACCCGCTCGATGATGCCGGGGTGCCCCAGCTGCAGGATGCACCAGTCGTTGCCCGGTTCCCGCCGCCGCCGTGTTTCCCAGCCATCACCCATGTTGACACCGCGCCCGGGGCGGAACAGGTACATCGGATGGCCGAAGTGGGCATCGCTGCAGGCGATGCTCCGGGCCCCGTTCTCCAGCGCCAGCAGGTCATGGACTTCGGCCTCCGCCTTGCGGGACCAGTCGCACCAGACGTCACCGTATACTCGCAGCCGCGCCATCCCGCCATCCGGGTACAGATGAAGGCGCAGGTGAGTTACCGGTTGATCACCGTCCACGGCAACGAAATGGTGACTGTCTCCTTTCAGGCTGGTGGCCGGCACCAGCGTGCGCCAGGCCGTGTCCCGGCCCGGATCGCTGTCCGGGCTGTAGCAGACCTCCAGGGAGGCGGCAGGCGGATAGTTGCCGGTGAAGAAACTGGTGTCGAAATCCACCCCTCGGATCACGCCCGGGAGTGCGAGGCGCACCACGCACCAGTCGTGACCGCCATTGCGGCGGCGGCGGGTCTCCCAGCCGTCCATCCACTTGCCGTGGTCGTCGTAACGGGTCGGGTAGAACACCGGCAGCTCCGGACTGAGCATCCGCTCCCGCGGCGCGAAGAACTCGTCGCTGCAGTCGATGGCACGGGCGCCAATGGCGGCATCCGCCAGGTTGACGCGGGCCCGGGCAAACTCCGGTAACTCCACCGCGGGGGCCACAATGACGTCTTCGGGCATCTCGTACTCCTCGATTCAGCTGCCGGTCAGCCGGCAAAGGGATGATGGGTCTGCCAGTGCCTGGCGACATCCACGCGGCGCGCCACCCATACCCGGTCGTGCGCCTCGACATGGTCCAGGAAGCGCTGCAGGGCGCGGAAACGCCCCGGACGGCCGATCAGGCGGCAGTGGAGGCCCACCGACAGCATGGCCGGCCGCTCGCCGCCCTCCGCGTACAGCACGTCGAAGGCATCCCGCAGGTAGGCCAGAAACTGGTCACCGTTGTTGAACCCCTGGGGGGTGGCAAAGCGCATGTCGTTGGTATCGAGCGTATACGGCACCACCAGATGCGGCACGCTGTCGCCGGTGGTGGTATCAACCGTGGTCCAGAACGGCAGGTCGTCGCCGTAGTAGTCCGAGTCGTACAGGAAACCGCCGTGCTCGACCACCAGGCGGCGGGTGTTAGGGCTGTCCCTTCCCGTGTACCAACCCAGCGGCGGTTCCCCGGTCAGACGCATGATCGCCTCCACCGCCCGGTTCATGTGGGCCCGCTCGGTGTCCTCGTCCACGTTCTGGTAGTGGATCCAGCGCCAGCCGTGGCAGGCGATCTCATGACCCTGGCGATGAAACTCCCGCGCCACGTCCGGATGCCGCTCCAGCGCCATGCCCACGCCGAACACCGTCAGCGGCAGGCGCCGGCGCTCGAATTCCCGCAGGACCCGCCAGACGCCCACCCGGGAGCCGTACTCGTAGATCGATTCCATGCTCATATGGCGGTCCGGATAGGCGGCCGCGCCGACAATCTCGGAGAGGAACTGCTCGGAATGGCTGTCGCCGTGGAGCACACAGCTCTCGCCGCCTTCCTCGTAGTTGAGCACGAACTGCACGGCAACGCGCGCGCCGCCGGGCCAGCGCGGGTCCGGCGGTGTGCCGCCGTAACCGATCAGGTCGCGTGGGTAATCTGCGTCGGTCACGTTTGCTCCTCGCATCATGACAAACCTTCGGGCGCACGGCGTTCGCAGACGTTGGCCGGCACGGCGCATCCCGTGGGTGAACGTCCGAAGCCGGCGCGATGACAGCCCGGAAACCACCAGAGCCTGCCACGAACCCCTGTAAAGACTAGTATGCTTGCAGGGGCTCCGTGGCGCTCACGGGCATCAGGCAGCCAACAGGCACGGGCTCATTGTATACACTTACCTGTAGACTGAGAACGCCCGAAGTGACTCCCGGGATCCTGCCATGACGGCACTGCTGCTGGAAGCGCTTCTGATCTGGCTCGGTCTCTGGCTGGTCGCCGCCATGGGCCTGCGGCGGATCGCCGGCAGCGCCGCCCGGGGACGGGACGCCACCCGCATCCTGGTGGTGGCCACCGGATTCGTCAGCGCGGTACCCGCGCTGCTGTATCTTCCGCTGCGATACCTGCTCGTCGGCGCGTGATGCCCCGGGTGCGCATCAGGGCAGCGGCTCCACCTCCAGAGTGAGGCCGCGGGCTCCGGTGATGCGCACGAACCGGCCCACCGGCACACTCCGTCCGTCGTTGCTGACCGCCGCCCACAGCTCGCCCTGGACGCGCACCTGTCCCCTGGGCGCCAGTTCACCCACCACCCGGGCGCGCCGCCCTTCCAGGGCCCGCGTGCCGTACCCCGGTCCGCGCTGCAGAGCCGGCCGGTAAAGTGGATACAGTGCTACGTCCTTGGCCAGCCACAGCACCATGATCCAGGCAGCGGTTGCGGGCTGCATCCAGCCGTGGGAGAGGAGCCACCACAGCAACGCGCCGAGGAAGGCAATTCCGGGCACTTGCAGCAGGCAGTAACGGAGCAGTGGCGACATGCAGCAAAGGATACCAGTGCCCGCGGCAGAAGCGGGTCAGTGATGGGGGGTTGCCTCCGGAGTCGTGTGAGCCCGTGGGGTCATGGCAATGCAGACTGACCGCGAAGTGCCTGTAGAATTCCCCGGGCAACACGTACGCCCCGACACCCGGGACAGGCTACGAAGCAGCGAGGAATCATGAGTCGCGACGTGATCCGTATCATCGGCGCCCGCCAGAACAATCTGAAGAACCTGCACCTGGAGCTGCCTCTCGGGGAGTTCATCGTGGTCACCGGGGTATCGGGCTCCGGCAAGTCATCCCTGGCTTTCGACACGGTGTACTCCGAGGGCCAGCGCCGCTACGTGGAGACCTTTTCCCCGTACGCCCGGCAGTTCCTGGACCGGATGGACAAGCCGGCAACGGACCGGATTGAAGGGATTCCGCCCGCCATTGCCATCGATCAGACCAACCCGGTGCGCACATCACGGTCCACGGTCGGCACCATGACCGAACTGAACGACCACCTGAAGCTGCTCTACGCCCGGGTCGCAACCCTCTACTGCAATGACTGCGGGCAACGCGTTCAGCGCGACGATCCGGAGAGCGTGACGGCGCGCCTGCTTGCCCGCGGCGCCGATCGGCGGGCGGTGGTCACGGCCCGGGTGGACATCCCCGGGGGACTGGACCAGGAGGAGATGCAGACACTGCTGGAACGCCAGGGATACAGCCGTTTCCATAACGCTACCAAGGACTTCATCGAAGTGGTGGTGGACCGGGTACGGATTGCCGATGATCGGCGCGACCGGCTGGTGGAGGCGATCGAGAACGGATTCCGTCTGGGACGGGGCCGGGTTACGGTCTACCCCCTGGACTCCGACCGCACCCCGCTGCCCCCGTGGCTTTTCTCCGCCGATCTGCACTGCGCCGGCTGTGACATTCACTATCAGGACCCGGTCTCCAGCCTGTTCTCCTTCAACTCTCCGGTGGGCGCCTGCCCGGACTGTCGCGGATTCGGCCGGACCATGGGCATCGATGACAACCTGGTGGTGCCCGACGACAGCCTCAGCCTGGCCGAAGGCGCCATCCGGCCCTGGCAATCGGGCAAGTCGGCGGAGTGCCAGAAGGACCTGATGCGCCACGCCAACACACGTGGTATTGCCGTGGACATTCCCTGGCGGGAACTCCCCGGGGAGGACCGCGACTGGGTCATGAATGGTGACGGTGACTGGAAGAGCGGTTCCCGGAAGCGCTGGTACGGCGTACGCCGCTACTTCGCATCCCTCGAGACGAAGAGCTACCGCATGCACGTACGGGTGCTGCTGTCCAAGTACCGCTCCTATGATCTCTGTGGCACATGTCAGGGCGCCCGTCTCAGGCCGGAGGCACTGGCCTGGCGGATCGGCAGTCACGAGGACGCCGATGCGGTCCTGCGCCGCGATCTGCGCGTCCGCCCGCATGATGGCTCCATGCCGGAACAGGCCTGGCTGGGGTTGCCGGGACTGTGCATCCACGATGTGATGCGCCTTTCCCTGGACCGCTGCCGGACATTCTTCGACGGCCTGCGCATGCCCCACGGGCTCGACCTGGCGGCGGAACAGATCCTCGACGGCATCCGCACGCGCCTGCGCTACCTGTGCGATGTGGGCCTTGGCTACCTCACCCTGGACCGCCAGTCCCGCACCCTGTCCGGCGGCGAGGTCCAGCGCATCAACCTGACCACCGCCCTGGGCACGTCTCTGGTGAACACCCTGTTCGTACTCGACGAACCCTCCATCGGCCTCCATCCGCGGGACATGCAGCGCATCATTGGGGTGATGCACCGGCTGCGGGACGCCGGCAATACGCTGCTGGTGGTGGAGCACGACCCGGACGTGATGCGGGCCGCCGACCGGATCATCGACATCGGCCCGGGTCCCGGCGAACGGGGCGGCGAGGTCGTCTTCAACGGCTCCCCCGCGGAGATCGTCCGGGCTGCGGGTTCGCTGACGGGGGACTATCTCTCGGGGCGCCGCCGGGTACTTGGTGAATCCTCCTCCACGGAGAGGTGCGGCAGCGAAGGGGGACCATGGGCCGGCGCCGCGATCACCATCCGCAATGCCCGCGAGAACAATCTCCGGGGCATTGACGTCACGATCCCCCTGGAGCGCTTCGTGGTGCTTACCGGCGTTTCCGGTTCCGGCAAGTCCACCCTGATGCAGGACGTGCTCTACAATGCCCTGTGCAAGCTGAAGGGGCACCCGGTGGAGCCGCCCGGCGCCCACGACAGGATCGAGGGCGCCGATGCCGTCGACGACGTACTGCTCGTGGACCAGTCGGCGATCGGCAGGACCACCCGCTCCAACCCCGCCAGTTACGTGGGTGCCCTTGAACCGATCCGCAAGGCCTTCGCCCGGGAACCGGCCGCCCGCGAACGGGGCTATACCGCCGGCATGTTCAGCTTCAATTCCGGCAACGGCCGCTGCCCGACCTGTGGCGGGAACGGCTTCGAGCACGTCGAGATGCAGTTCCTCTCCGACGTCTACCTCCGCTGCCCGGATTGCGACGGCCGGCGCTACCGCGACGAGGTGCTGGAGATCCGCCTGCCGGCCGCCCGGGGCAGCGAACTGCCACCGCGCTCCATCGCCGGCGTGCTGGACCTGACGGTCAACGAGGCGATGCAGTTCTTCGCCGACAGCACCGAGGTCCGCGCACGGCTGGAACCCCTGCAAGCGGTGGGCCTCGGGTACATCCAGCTCGGGCAGCCCGTACCGACCCTGTCCGGCGGCGAGGCCCAGCGCCTCAAGCTCGCCGGTCACCTGGCGCGGGCGAGCGGGCGGCGACGACGCGCCGAGCGCCTCCTGTTCCTGTTCGACGAGCCCACCACCGGGCTGCACTTCGACGACGTGGCGGTGCTGCTGCGCGCCTTCCGGCGGCTGCTGGACGACGGCCACTCCGTACTGGTAATCGAGCACAACCTGGACGTGATGCGGGCCGCAGACTGGATCATCGACATGGGGCCGGAGGGCGGGGAGGCCGGCGGTGCCATCCTCTGTGCGGGCACACCGCGGGACATCATGGCAACAGCTGCCAGCCATACCGGCCGGGCGCTGGCGGCACCCGAGACAAATCCCGCGGCTACCGCCGCGCCCCCGGGCGTGGCCGATGGCCCGGCGCTGTACGGGGACCATGCGATTACCATCCACAACGCCCGCGAGCACAACCTCAAGGGCATTGATCTGCGCATACCCCGGGATCGGCTGACGGTGATCACCGGCCTGTCCGGTTCCGGCAAATCCACCGTCGCTTTCGACATCCTGTTCAACGAGGGCCAGCGTCGCTACCTGGAATCCCTGAACGCCTATGCGCGCCAGTTCGTCCAGCCGGCCTC